>NZ_JBHSAC010000051.1:0-23977 GCF_042649885.1 Streptococcus dentapri
TCCATTTTTCATCTTAAAGATAAGAGACACCAAAAAAGACAAACCTCCAAAAAGAAGTTTGTCTTCGGTCTGAAGGCTGCTCTAGAGCAGCCTTTACATTATTTAGCATTTTTAAGGCGTTCAACATCACGCGCAATCATGAGCTCCTCGTCAGTCGGAATGACTAAGATTTTGATTTTTGAATCCGGCGCTGAAATATCTCCAACATAGCCAAAGACATTCTTTTCCGGATTAATTTTCAAACCGAACCAACTCAGACCTGCAATGATATCGCGACGCATATTCACAGAATTTTCCCCCATACCTGCTGTAAAGACAAGTGCATCTATCCCATTGAGAACTGCAACATACTGACCGATAAATTTTTTTAGCCGATCAATAAAAATATTGTAAGCTAAGACAGAGTTCTTATCTTGTTTTTCAAGACCAGCCTCAATATCACGCATATCACTAGAGTGCTCTGAGACTCCAGCCAAACCTGATTCCTTGTTTAACATATTGACAACCGCTGCCGCATCAACAAGATCAGAATCATATTTAATCAAATAGGGAATGACTGCTGGATCAATATCTCCCGAACGCGTCCCCATCATTGGTCCTGCTAAGGGAGTAAAGCCCATTGAAGTATCGACAGATTGTCCGTGATAATTAGCTGTCAACGATACACCATTTCCAATATGAGCTGTAATCAATTTCAGCTCATTTAGAGGACGTTCTAATATTTCAGCGGCCTTCTGAGCTACATATTGGTGACTGGTCCCATGCGCACCATATTTACGCACCTGATAATCGCGATAATATTTTTGTGGAATGGGATAGAGATAGGCATAGTCGTTCATCGTGCTGTGAAAAGCTGTATCAAAAACTGCCACACTAGTAATATCAGGTAAAATATCCTTAAAGGCACGGATTCCTGCAGCATTTGCCGGATTATGTAAAGGTGCCAAAGCAGCCAATTCCTCAATCTTAGCCAAGGCCTCATCATCGACAATCACCGATTCTTTAAAATATTCACCACCAGCTACAATACGATGTCCAACGCCAGTGATTTCCTTATAATCAGCAATAATATGCAAGCGAATCAAGTCATCTAAAAGCATCTTAACAGCCTGAACATGATCGGCAATATTTAGCGTCTTACTGTCCTTTTTACCATCAAATTTTACTGTGGAAATGGAATCTTTCAGACCAATACGCTCAATAATTCCTGCAGCTAGAACTTCTTCCTCCGGCATTTGATACAACTGCCATTTTAGGCTAGAACTTCCTGCATTGATTGCAATTGTTTTTGACATACATTACACCTTTCAATAAAAAAATGGAAACGCTTCCTGATTGATAGAATCATTATAGCATTTTTCAAGAAAGAATGTAATCACTTGCCCATTTTTTGAAATTTTCCATAAAATCAATTAAAACATCACGATTTTGTAAATCTGTCAGTGGATAAACGAAAGTTTCTGGCGTCTGTTCACTTTGTTTGCGTAAGACAAAAATGGATTTAGCACTAGTAGGATTACCAAAAAGCTCATCTGGCAGGGTCACCATGGCCACAATATCAGCATAATCTTTAAGCCAAGCTTTAAGATCTCGACTCTGCGGACTGGTTAAAAGATTGTTGGGAGCTAAAAAGATGGCTGAACCATCCTTCTTGAGATACTTGAGCGACTGCTCCATCAGCAAGTGGTGAGCATAAGTATGTTCTCCGCTAGCAGCCACTTGATAGCGACTAACAATAACATCATTAGGATAGTAACCAATTGGTAAGTCGCTGATGATAATATCACTCTCTTTGATCAACTGAGGACGAACAGCATCCTCATGAACAAAACTGACATTAGCATCAACAACATCAGCAATACTTGCTGATAAATCAATCAAGAGATCATCAACCTCTATCCCCATGTAATTAAGCTCCTTATTACTATTATTAATCAAGGTTTGAGCTAAATTTCCTGTGCCACTACCGATTTCCAGAACATCAAGTTTCTGAGTGCTTGTTAATGCTTCCAATAAAAAAAGGATGACAAAACCGACAGTATCAGGAGTAAACTGATGATTGGCTTGTAATGGTTCCGTTTGGGCCGCCTTGATAAAAATAAACTGGTAAGCACGACGCCATTCTTCGGGACTCAATTTAAGCTCTTGCAATTTCTTATTGTTCGCTAGTAGAGTTTTATCTGTTGGATCTCCCTTCAGGTAGAGGGCGTTCTGCTCAATTAAAGCATCATATATATTGGTCTTTAATTGATTTTCAATCAGCTGGATATTCTCTAAAATCAGCTCATAGGCTATTTCTATTTTCTCAAAATTCATAAACATATCATATCAAAATTGAGGAAAAATAGAAATAATGAAGTTAGTGAAGATACCCTATCTGAAAAGTTCCTACTCCCCAATTGATTAGTTTTCTTCATCACTGCAGTCTTTAAGATAAATCAGATTTTTCTATCTTGAAACTTCACTTTCCGCATTACTACTTTCATCAAGGTTGCTATTTTTCGTTTTATCATCAGTTGAGGCAGAAGGCTTTGATTTTCCGTTTTTCTTCTTATCAGAGCGACTAGCAGAATCAGTTCGGGCAAAATCATAAGTGTAATCGCTCCCATCTGTCATTTTCACTATCACTGTCAAATTAGAGCCATTACGCTGGTAGCTGGCCTCTCCTTGATTAAAGATTACTTTACCTGAAGAATCTGTCTTCTCCTTTTCAACTATCTGAGCGATGAGATAGGATTGGCTATTGTTTTTCAGGGCTTGAACCTGCCGATGACTGGCTACAACTCTGTCTAAATAAAATTCCAAAAGCAAGACAAAGATAGCAGCCATGAGCAAGGCGTAGATAAGAACACCAGCCTCAACCCTTTTCTTCAAAAGCATAGACGAAGGTCCTTTCTAAGCCAGACTCAAAAGTGATGGTAATGGTAACCATTTGATTTTGTTGATGAATAACAGCCGAAACAACATGATAGAGCATGGGTTGATAGCCTCTGCCATCAGCGTTGGTCTTACGAAAATCATCCGAGCGTGACTTACCGAAGGCCAGAGATTGAGTTCCTTTTGTAACATAAAGTTTATTATCAGTTATTCGATCAAGACTTGAACCAGATAATTCCGAGCGTAACTGCTGACAAAAGAGAAGCCAGTCTTCTTCATCGTTTTTACTAATATGGGAAACATTGCTGCTTAAAATTTCGCTCAAGCCCTGATAAACCAAGACGCTGCCTGAAATGACTAAGAGGGCAACTAAGCATTCTAAGAGCGTAAAGGCCCTGATTTTATCTTTTAACCACATGTAAAATCTCCTCGCTCCCCTCATAAATAGAAATGTTAGATTGACTAGCTTCGACTCTCACTGTTACACCATTTAAGGTCAAACTCCTCTGGTTGGTTTGTATTGCCATTTGAGCGACATTGAGCACTTCTTGATCATGTAAATTATCTACAAGATCTTGGCGGCTGCGGTTAATTTCACTCAAGACCAAACTGACAATCATAGCCAGAATAGCTAAGGCTATCAAACTTTCCAAAAGGATGTAAGCTTTAATTTTCTGTTTTTTTATAGCGACCACTCCCTATATAAAGTTGATAAGTCACCGACTTATCCTCAGTTAAAAACTGAAGTTTTTCCAATGAAGAATTACCACCTGATGGCGAAAAGTCCAAATTATAAGAACGACTAGGATGAATACTAGTCGGTATCGCCAAAGAAGAAATATTATTGCTAATACGATGATCTGAAATTGTCAGCGTCATCTCTTTCTGTCTAGCAGCACTGAGCTTTTGTGTGTCCTGATAAAAATGTTCAAAAGATAGGAAAAAAAGTTTTTCTTCTATACTAGTAAAAATTTTTTTAACCGATCCTGTGAAAGTCAAGAGAAAAAAGCTGGTAAGAGCTAAAACCAATAAACTCTCAAGTAAAGTAAAAGCCTTAGTTTTGTACATTGCGACTTTCCTGATGTTTTTTGTAATAATCATTGTAAGAATCCGCCTGTTTCTGTGTGATATCACCATTGGACACCAGTTTAGACAAAGTAGCCTTATCGGTATGGTTCAGCTCGTATAGCTCTGCTTGACTGTCAACTACCTTAACAACAGCAGAGCCACCAGTATTTTTCACATTATCTTTTTGTTTAGCTAGATTAGGAACAAAAAGCAAGAGCAAGACACTGATGATGAGTAAAACCACCAGCATTTCAATTAAGGTAAAGGCTTTAGCCTTGCTTTTTTTCAAACGATTTAAATATCTTTGCATCATAAATGAACCTCCATATTTTGATACATAGGTAGCAGCATGGCTGCATAAATCATGACAATAACCAAAGCGACCAAAATGAAGACCAGAGGCTGAACCAACTGAATAGCTCGATTGACCTTGTCAAAAAAGGCTTCCCAAGTTTCTGCCGCATAAATTTCAAGCTCACTCCCCAGCTTAGACTTAATCTGACCATATTCAATAATCAAACTCAACTCTCTGAGGAAAAAAGGATAATCTAAAACCTTATCGTGAAATTCTTGCCCGGCCAGTAGAGCTTCTTCCATATCTCGGCCTATTTCTTGAAACAGTTGAGACTTTTGTGACTGCATAAGCTGAACAAGTTGACTCATCTCAATCCCTTGACCAACAAGATTACCCCATTCACGTGCATAATAGGCTGTTAGATAGAGCTGGACAAACTTTCCAACAAGAGGTAGTTTTGCCATCTTAGTGTACCAATTAATCTTGATCGACCGTCTCCTCAACCAGAAGAAAAGAGCGACTAAAAGAGCAGCAAATAGTATACTAATTAGAAAGAATAAGGGAAAATGATTGATGAGTTTGGTTGCAAAATTGCTACCTTCCAATTGGGGCAGCAAATAATTTTTTAACCCCAGCATGATAAGAACCAGAAAAGCAAGCAGAATGATAGGATAGGTTGCGACTTCAATCAACTTTTTCTTAACAGTCATAAGATTAGTTAAATAAGTTTCAATTTTTAAGAGACTCCCTTGAATATTGCCATGGACTTCTGCTAGAGCTAGTTGGGTTACAACGTCATCTGAGAACCCTAAGCGGCCCATCATAACAGCAAGCTTCTCTCCTGCTAGCATACTTTCGCGCATCTGATTGACATAAGCTTCTTCTAGGAGGTGACTGCGACCTAAGAAGTCTACAATTTCTGTCAGAGTAAAGCCAGATACTAACAGATTATTAAAAAGTTGGACAACTTTACGCTGACGGCTTATCCGCAATCTTTTCGTCTGCTGCCTGTTGCTCAGTAATATGTCCTGCTGCAAAAAGCCGATCAATTTTGTGATTCCAACTCCCAGTCCCATAATTTTGGAAATTTTCTTTAGCAAAATCAATAACACCCCCTCCCCCGATTAAACGCTGATAAGCGATACCCGCCAGACTATTGTTAAGCTCCTCCTGTGAAATCCCCAACTCTAACATCCGGGCGTAAACACCAGAAATACTTTTAGCGTGAACAGTTGAAAATACAGTAATCCCTGTCAAGCTAGCCCTGATAACTGCTTGAGCCGTTTGACTGTCCCTAATTTCTCCAATGATCAAAACATCCGGTCGGTGTCGTAAAGATAATTTAATCAGGCTATCGTAGGTCATATTGATACTGGGATTGAGTTGTAACTGCAACATCTCTTCCTGCTTGATCTCTACGGGATCTTCAATCGTAATAATTTGCTGATTAGGATACTTTCGTCTCACTAATTCATACATCAGAGTCGTTTTACCACTACCGACAGGGCCGGAAAAAAGATACAGCCCTCTTCCAACTATTTCAGGCAAGAGTTGGTCTAAACCATCAAACCAGAATTGTAACTGACGGCGCTGATCAAACAGTAAACGAATAACCAGACTCTCTCTGCCTCGATAATCTCCTACCGTTGATAAACGGAGAGCTGCTGCCCCTTCATCATCACTAAATTCATAATCACAGGATCCTAGCTGGCTACGGCGCTTTTCTCCAACATTCATTCCTGCCACAAATTTAAAGTGACTAATAAGGCCAGACATACGACTACCATCACAAGCATCAATAAATCTCCTCTCATCACCAATCCGCATATAAATATCATAATCATCTGCTTTAGGAATCATGTAAATATCCTGAGCTTCAAGCTCAACAGCCTGCTTAATGAGCTCTTTGCCAAAAGCTTGTATCATATAGCACCTCCTCACTTATCTATTCGAGGAAGAAAACAAAAAACCGAGAAAACTCGGTTTTTAATAATCAGCTGCTTTTTAAGAAATCTTAAACTGACAACTTGGAGAAACTGGCTTATCGTTACTACGATCATAGCCTGGACGATACCAATCTTTGGGAATAGCTTTCCAGTCCTTGAGAAGCGCTAATGAATGATATTGCTGCAAATCTTCATTACATTCTTCGCACCATCTCTGATCCTTGCTGTCCCAAAATGCAGTCATCACACTACTCTTACTATTGAAACTCGGATAGCGTTCAAAGAAATCAAACCATTCTTTCTTATAATATTTGAGGGCGTCATAATAATTTTCAAACTCTTGTACATCGACAATATCGTCTTTCCAACCCTCAAGAAACCACCAAGGCTCCATATCTCCATACATTTTGATTATTTGATACATAACTATTTCCTAACTTATTCCGTTATTATATAGCAAAAATGTTACAATTTAAAAAAATTTGTTTGGAAATATCAAATCAATTAGCTGTTTTGTATTGTTTATAGGCTAGAGCTTCATCTTCTGTCGCTAAAACAAGGTGCCCATCTGTGATTTCATGCATTTTACGAACCTGCCCATCTATTTCTAGACTGGGATCATAGACTTGTAATAGGCGCGCCCGTTCTTTTTCGGGATCTGGTTCTGGGATAGCAGATAGCAATGATTTAGTATAAGGATGGATAGGGTGATCATAAACCTTATCAGCTGGACCAACTTCCAGTAGTTTTCCCCAATGCATCACACCGATACGATCTGAAATGTATTTGACCATTGAAAGATCGTGAGCAATAAAGAGATAGGTTAGTCCTTGACCGTGCTGTAGTTTCTGCATCAGATTGACAATTTGCGCCTGAATAGACACGTCCAAGGCTGATATAGGTTCATCCGCAACGATAAATTGAGGATTAACAGCCAAAGCACGAGCAATACCGATACGTTGGCGTTGTCCCCCTGAAAATTCATGGGGATAACGCAGGAGATGATCCTTGTTCAAGCCGACCAATTCAATCAGCTCCTCTATCCTAGCCTGTCGCTCTTCTTTTGTCGGTGTTAGTTTATGGATATCGAGACCTTCTGCAATTATATCACTGATGGTCATGCGACCATTCAAGCTAGCTTGGGGATCCTGAAAAATCATCTGAGCATCTTTACGAAAATCATACAATTGCTTGCCCTTAAGGTCTGCTGTGGACTGACCCTTAAAATCAATCTCCCCGCTGTCAATATTATAAAGTTTTAAAATGGAACGTCCAATAGTTGTCTTTCCGGAACCGGATTCTCCTACTAAACCGAAAACTTCACCTTCATAAATGTCAAAACTAACATCATCAATCGCTTTGACCTCGTTAGATTTTCCCTTATTGAAAGTTAAGGAAACATTTTTGACTTCCACTATTTTTTTAGGTTCTGAGGTCATTTTTGTCTCCTTTTTAGTTCTTTCCACTGTTCCCAACGCTGTTGAATAAAATCAGGTGGGGTTACTGCTGGCGCACGTTCATCCAAGAGCCAGCTAGCTGCATAATGAGTATCCGACACCTTAAACATCGGTGGTAGCTCTTCATGGTCAATGTCCAAAGCATAAACATTGCGAGCTGCAAAAGCATCTCCTTTAGGAAGGTTTAACAAATCTGGGGGCGTCCCTGGAATAGCTTGTAAGCTGCCGGATTCTGTATTAGTTGTTGGCATGGAACCAAGTAAGCCCCAAGTATAGGGATGTTGCGGATGGTAGAAAACCTCGTCCACCGTTCCACATTCAACAATTTTACCAGCATACATGACAGCAACACGATCAGCCATACCAGCCACAACACCCAAGTCATGGGTGATAAAAATAATAGAAGATTCCGTCTGTTTTTGGATATCTTTCATTAAGTGCAGAATTTGTGCCTGAATGGTTACATCCAGAGCAGTTGTTGGCTCATCGGCAATGAGAATTTCAGGATTAGCCGCTAAGGCAATGGCGATAACAGCACGTTGGCGCATCCCACCAGACCATTGGTGAGGATAATCATTAGCGTGCTCACGCGCATCGAGAATACCAACCTTTTCCATCAAATGAACTGCTATTTCAAAAGCTTCATCATATTCCAAGTCCTCATCGTGTATCAAAGCTGGCTCAGCAATTTGTCGCCAGATTTTCATGGTTGGGTCCAGACTTGTCATTGGATCTTGAAAAATCATCGCAATTTCATTTCCACGAATAGGAACCCAATCCTTTTCCTCTAAAGTATTAAGATTACGACCTTTAAAGAGAATATCTCCTCTAACATCTGCATTTTTAGCGGATAACCCCATCAGTGTACGGGTTGCCACAGACTTACCAGACCCGGATTCCCCAACGATAGCCAATGTCTCCCCCTTATGCAGTTCAAAATTAACATCGCGAATAGCCTGAACATTACCAGCATAAGTATGAAAATCAACATAGAGATTCTCTACATTTAAGATAGTTTCTTTTGTCATGTTCATTCCCCTTCTATTCTTCTACATTTAATTTGGGGTCAAAAGCATCTCGTAAGCCATCCCCCAGAAGGATGAAGGCCAAGGAAATAAAGACCAAGGCCAAGGCTGGAATAACTAATTGATAAGGATAATACTGTAAATTTTCTTGGGCATCGGTAATCAAAGAACCTAAAGATGCCGTCGGCGGTTTGACACCGAGATTAATGGCTGAAAGGACGGCCTCATACATAATCGCACTTGGAACCGTCATCATGACTTGAACGATGATAATGCCTGAAATATTGGGAAGAATATGCTTAAAGGCAATCTTTAAATTGCTTTCTCCTAAGGTGCGTGAAGCTAGTATAAAATCGCGCTCTTTATAAGATAAGGTCATGTTACGAACTTGACGCGCCATGGCAGTCCAGCCAACAATAGCGATGGAAATAACAATCGCTGTAATACCATTCCCCAAAAGCAACCCTAACATGGTGACAATAACCAAATTGGGAATTGAGGAGATGACCTCGATAATCCTTTGCATAATAGTATCTGTCTTACCACCGATAAAACCTGATATGAGACCATAACTGACACCAATAACCAAGTCAATCAAGGTTGCTGCAACAGCGATTAAAAGTGAGATACGAATTCCAACAATCACCCGTTTAGCAAGGCTACGGCCAAGATTATCCGTTCCTAAAATAAATTTATCTTTCTTAGGAACTTCTTGTTCCCTATAAACATCTACTCTCCTTGTTGCTCCCGAATACTTAATCGTCCCGTTCCAAAAAGGTAGATGATCGGCAAGTTTAGGAGGCAAGTTGCGATAGGTTGTGACCTTGTCACTGTTAAATGTATTGGCTTCTTCTTTGCTGACAAAGACTGTCGAACCAATAGCAAAAATGAGCATCAAGGCCAAGAACCAAAGCGCTACAAAGGCTAGTTTATTTTTCTTTAGACGTCTCCAAGCATTCTGGATAAAGGATAGGGTGGGCTTTTGAATCTTTTCTTGTGAGTCAAGACTACCTATTCCCACAAACTTAAATGTTCTAGTATCTACCATAGTGTCTTTCCTTATTTCAAGCGTACGCGAGGATCAATAATACTGATGGCAATATCCGTTAACAGGATGGCCACCATCAACATCAGAGCATAGACAATCGTTGTTCCCATGATAACAGGATAATCTTTGGTTGGAATCGAGCTGACAAATTGTTGCCCGATCCCCGGAATAGAAAAGATTTGCTCAATCAATGCCGAACCTGTCAAGATATTGGCTGCCAGGGGCCCAATCAGAGTCAGAACTGGAATCATTGAGTTGCGATAGGCGTGTTGCTCTGTCACTTCTGATGAGGTCAAGCCCTTAGCACGAGCAAGTTGGATATAATCCGTATTGAGCGTCTCAATCATTTCGCTGCGGAAAAAACGAGTCACCTGAGCAAAGACTGGTATAGCCAAGGCTAAGGTTGGCAAGATCGATTGACTAAAAGTTCCCCATCCCACCATAGGAAGCAAAGACCACTTAAAGCCCAAATAATCTAAGAGAAGGAGACCAATGATAAAAGAAGGGACTGAAATTCCTAGCGTTGAGATGACACTCAAGATTCCATCAATCCAATTATTCTTATTGCGAGCAGAAATAGCTCCGACAAACAGTCCTGCAAAGATACCGACAACCAAAGCTTGAAAACCAAGTTGAACCGATACAGCCAGACGTTGTCCAATCAGAGTTGAAACCGACTGATTGATCGATTGATAACTCGTTCCCAAATCTCCATGCAGAACATTCCAGAGATATTGCAGATATTGTTGCCAAATCGGTTTGTCCAAGCCATATTGCTTATTCATCATCGCAATCATTTCATCAGTTAAATGAGGATTATTATAAGGTGTTCCCGGCAAGATCTGCATCAAGAAAAAGGACAAAGTAATAACAACCCACAGGGTGACTACTAAAATTGCTATACGTTTTAATAAATTTTTCGCCATAATTTCTCATTCCTTTAAAAGAACAAAACAAGAATTAGATTCCAATACTTGCCTGTTCAACCGCTTTACTCTTTATATGCATAGGTAAAGTCTGTGTAGAGACCTGTCGCATTAAGAACCAGACCTTTCAAATTAGGATTTTGTAACGCTTTGGTTGAGCGGAAATAAAGCGGATTATAAAGAGCTTCATCATAGAGCGCCTTCTCTGCTGCCTTGTAATCTTCAGCACCAGCACTCCTATCCAGAGCATCAGTTGTTAAAGCCTTATGATAGGCAGCATCATAAGCTGCGCTTGAAAATTTACCATAGTTATAAGCAGAATCTGTCGTAAAGAGACCATAGAAAGTAGAACCTTCTGAATAATCGCCTCCCCAAAGAACTAGAGCCACCTCAAAATTTTGATTTTTGGTATCATCCAAACGCTGCTTAAAGGTTACAAACTTTTCTTCAACAGTTAAACCTGGCAGGGCATTTTCCCAAGTTTCCTGAACATAATCAACAGCCGCTTTGGCAATAGAATCATCTGAATCGGCTGTAATCGTCAACTTCAAGTTAGAGAGCCCTTCTTCCGACAAACCTTCCTTAAAAAGTTTAGCAGCTTTTTTAGTATCATAAGTATAGCCAGGAGCTACATAATCCGCTAGGTCTGTTCCATCTGGAAGTTTTTCTAGGCCAGATGGAACCAGAGCTTTAGCCGGTACAGATCCTGTATCTATTGCTGCCTTAACAACACCCTTACGATTGGTGGCTAAATTAATGGCCTGACGGATTTTAGTATTAGTCAAACCTGGCACACTGCCTGTTTGATTGTAAACAATATAAGATGTTGTCGCTTCCGGTATTGTGATAACATCTTTGTTATCTTTATTAGCGTTATACATAGCCGAAGTCTGAGAAATATTCGCATAATCAAGATCTCCTTGTTTATACATCTGAACAGCCGTATCACGTTTTTTGATAGTTTGAACATTAACAACTTTGGTTTTGACATGCTTTGCGTCCCAGTAATATTTATTTTTAACTAACTTATAAGTACCGCTGGTCCCATTCCAGTCTTCAACTATATAGGGACCCGAATAGATTGCTTTATTGGAAGCTGTCCCATAGTTTTTACCAACCTTATTTATAAATGCCTTTTTCTGAGGGACAAAATTTGAAAAAGATAATAGCTCTTTAAATTGTGGTGCTGGATTAGAAAGGGTAAAAATAATTTTATTCCCTTCTGCTCGGACACCTAATTCTTCCACCGGTTTTTTACCTGCAATAATATCATCAGCATTCAAGAGATGGCCGTCTTGAGTTAAATAAGCATATTCGGAGGCCGTCTTAGGATTGACCATACGCTGCCAAGAATAAACAATATCTTCAGCCTCTAAATCACTGCCATCGGACCATTTGAGATGGTCACGTAAGGTGGCCGTATAAGTTAGTCCATCCTTTGAAACCTCAACTTTTTTAGCTAGGTCAGGCTTTAAATTACCATGCTTATCAACACGCAATAGATTACTGCCCGAATTCCCGATGGCCATTGCCGAATAGCGGTCAGTATTTTTAGAAATATCTAAAGTCACTATATCAGATGGATTATACCAATTGATTTCATCCTTATCAGCTTCTTTTTGCTTGAAGTGATAGGCTGTTGCACCGATAACAACAACAACCACTCCTGCTACAATCATCCATTTTAAATTTTTTCGCAACTTCCGTCTGAATTTTCTTTTAAACAACATCATAAAATGTTCCTTGTCTTAGAATTGAAAAATTATACCCAATAATATAATAATTATAACAATTTCTTTACAGGATGTAAATTTACTCAGCCGAGTTGAAGGCTGATAAAGAATTTGTACATGCAACAAAAACCCCTCCGTGAGTGATGGAACTCATCGGAGGGGCTAAGGTTATTTTATACCAAATAAACAGATAACTTATTCACTAACTGGTACTGCGTCAACAGGTTGCCCAACTGTATCATCAATAATTTCGATTTCATTGATGGCTTGCGGTTCAATGTTACGGTAACGATGCATACCAGTACCTGCAGGAATAATCTTACCGATGATAACATTTTCCTTAAGGCCAAGAAGATGATCTTTCTTACCTCGAATAGCTGCATCTGTCAAGACACGTGTCGTTTCTTGGAAGGAAGCTGCTGATAAGAATGAATTGGTTTCAAGAGAAGCTTTGGTGATTCCCATCAATACCGGACGGCTTGTTGCAGGGATACCTCCGGAAATAACGATATCCTTGTTAGCTTCCGTAAAGTCTGCAATATCCATCAGAGTACCTGGAAGTAACTCAGTATCACCTGGATCCATTACGCGCACTTCACGCAGCATTTGGCGTACCATAACTTCAATGTGCTTGTCTCCAATTTCAACCCCTTGGCTGCGGTAAACCTTTTGTACCTCGGCGAGCAAGTAGGTTTCAACGGAGAGCGTATCACGCACTTCTAAGAGATGCTTAGGCTGAATAGAACCTTCTGTCAAAGCAGCACCACGAGAGATTTCATCACCAACTTCAACTTTCATACGTGCTGTAAAGGGTACAACGTATTCTCCCTTACCAGTCTTACCTTCAACATAGACTTTCTTAGTCCGTGTTGCAGCATCTTCTTCGATATCTACGACACGACCTTTGACTTCTGTGATGACCGCTTCCCCTTTAGGATTACGTGCCTCAAAGATTTCCTGAATACGTGGCAGACCTTGAGTGATGTCCGTATTTGAGGCTACACCACCGGTGTGGAAGGTACGCATGGTGAGTTGGGTACCAGGTTCCCCAATAGATTGGGCAGCGACTGTACCAACAGCTTCTCCCACTTCAACCGCATCACCAGTTGCCAGATTGATACCATAACAGTGACGACAAACACCATGACGAGTGTTACATGTAAATACGGAGCGAATGGTTACTTCTTCAACACCAGCTTCGACGATATCTGCAGCCATGCTTTCGGTAATCAAGGTATCTGGCTTAACAAGGATTTCCCCAGTTTCAGGATGCTTAACAGATTTCTTAGTATAACGACCAATAAGGCGTTCTTTAAGTGTTTCTGTTACTTCCTTACCATCTGTAATAGCCGTAATAGTCAAACCACGATCAGTGCCACAGTCATCCTCACGTATGATAACGTCTTGGGCAACATCAACTAGACGGCGAGTCAGGTACCCTGAGTCGGCTGTTTTAAGGGCTGTATCGGTCATACCTTTACGAGCACCATGAGTTGAGAAGAACATTTCCAAAACAGACAAACCTTCACGGAAGTTAGATAGGATTGGAAGTTCCATGATGCGACCATTAGGCGCTGCCATCAGACCACGCATACCGGCAAGTTGAGAGAAGTTTGAGATATTACCACGAGCACCAGAGTCCATCATCATAACGATAGGGTTCTTAGGATCTTGAGTCTCAATCAAGCGTCTTTCTAGCTCTTCCTTAGCTTCACGCCAAGTAGCAGTAACAGCAGTATAGCGATCTTCGTCGGTCATCAAACCACGGCGGAAGGCTTTATTTATTTGCTCAACCTTACTGTGGGCAGATTCAATGATTTCTTGCTTATTATCAATAACCGGAATATCTGCAATACCAACGGTCAAGCCAGACAAGGTTGAATGATAATAACCTAAATCTTTCAAACGGTCAAGGAAAGCAGAAGTCTCTGTTGTATGCAAGCGTTTGAAAGTCTCAGCAATAATGTTTCCAAGATGTTTCTTCTTGAATGGTTCATTGATTTCAAGTGCTTCAATCGCTGGCTTGATATCAGTACCAAGCTCCAAGAAATATTTATCTGGTGTCTTATCTATCAAGTTAGCGTTGGTTGGTTCTTGAAGATAAGGTAATTCCGCTGGCATAATGTCATTAAACAGGATTTTACCAACAGTTGTAATCATGACCTTATGTTTTTGATCTTCGGTCCATGGTTTTTCTGGCATACTATCTGTCGCAATACCAACACGTGTATGCAAATGGGCGTAACCATTACGATAAGCCATGACAGCTTCATCGCGATCTTTAAAGACCATGCCCTCGCCTTCACGACCAGCATCTTCCATGGTCAGGTAGTAGTTACCAAGAACCATATCCTGAGATGGTGTTACGACCGGTTTTCCATCTTTAGGATTTAAGATATGTTCAGCCGCTAACATCAATAGACGGGCTTCAGCCTGTGCTTCTTCCGAAAGCGGAACATGGATAGCCATTTGGTCACCATCGAAGTCTGCATTATAGGCTTCACAAGCCAATGGGTGGAGACGCAGTGCCTTACCATCAATCAAGACAGGTTCAAAAGCCTGGATACCCAGACGGTGAAGAGTCGGTGCACGGTTGAGCAGAACTGGGTGTTCTTTGATAACTTCCTCAAGGATATCCCAGATACGCTCATCGCCGCGTTCAACCATACGTTTCGCAGCTTTGACGTTTCCTGCATATTCACGCGCAACAATTTCACGCATAACAAATGGCTTGAAGAGTTCAATAGCCATTTCACGTGGCACTCCACATTGGTACATCTTGAGCGTTGGACCAACAGCAATTACGGAACGTCCTGAGAAGTCAACACGTTTACCAAGCAAGTTTTGACGAAAACGTCCTTGCTTACCTTTAAGCATATGGCTCAAAGATTTAAGCGGACGGCTACCCGGTCCGGTAATTGGACGTCCACGACGGCCATTATCAATGAGAGCATCTACTGCTTCCTGCAACATCCGTTTTTCATTCTGAACAATGATTCCTGGCGCATTTAACTCAAGCAAACGGGCTAAGCGGTTGTTACGGTTGATAACACGACGATAGAGGTCATTGAGATCAGAAGCCGCAAAACGTCCACCATCTAATTGAACCATCGGACGCAAATCCGGTGGAATAACTGGTAGGATATTGAGCACCATCCATTCAGGTTTATTACCTGACTTGTAAAAGGCGTATAATACGTCCAAACGACGAATAGCCTTGATACGTTTTTGTCCAGAAGCAGTCTTCAATTCTTCTTTGAGTTCAGCAATTTCAACTTCTAAATCAACCTGCTTCAGCAGATCTTGAATAGCTTCAGCACCCATCTTTGCGACGAAAGAGCCATAGCCATACTCTTGAAGTTTTTCACGATATTCGCGCTCTGTCAAGATTGACTTAGGCTCAAGTGGCGTATCTTTAGGATCGATAACTACATAAGCTGCGAAGTAGATGACTTCTTCAAGAGCACGAGGACTCATATCAAGAGTTAAGCCCATACGTGAAGGGATACCCTTGAAATACCAGATGTGTGATACTGGTGCTTTTAATTCAATGTGCCCCATACGTTCACGACGCACTTTGGCACGGGTAACTTCAACACCACAGCGGTCACAAACAATACCTTTATAGCGAATACGTTTGTACTTACCACAAGCACATTCCCAATCTTTTGTAGGACCAAAGATAACTTCATCAAAGAGACCTTCGCGCTCTGGTTTAAGTGTGCGGTAGTTGATAGTTTCAGGTTTTTTAACTTCACCATAAGACCAAGAACGAACCTTGTTCGGTGAAGCTAAAGTGATTTGCATACTTTTAAAACGATTTACGTCAACCACTAGTATTACCTTTCTAGTTTATAGTGATAGAGGTGGACAAGCAACAAATAATCTTTGATGCTACGCTTATCTCACCTTCTGAGGATAGATAGCTATTTATTTCAGCTTAGTCTTCGCTCGTTGGCATATCGATGACTTGCTCTGCAAGTTTAGCCGCTTCAGCTTCCTGTTTTTGACGAGCTCTCTCGAGATCATCAACATGCATCACGTCGTCATCTTCACCTTCATCAAGATCACGTAGTTCAACCTCTTTGTTGTCTTCATCAAGAACACGCATATCCAGACCAAGCGATTGCAATTCTTTTACAAGCACACGGAAAGATTCTGGTACACCAGGTTTTGGAATTGGTCTACCCTTTGTAATAGCCTCATAGGCTTTCAAACGACCAGTCACATCATCTGATTTGTAAGTCAGGATTTCTTGAAGAACGTTTGAGGCACCATAAGCTTCAAGAGCCCAAACTTCCATTTCACCAAAGCGTTGACCACCGAACTGAGCTTTACCACCAAGGGGTTGTTGTGTAACCAATGAATAAGGACCAGTTGAACGTGCGTGAAGCTTATCATCAACCATGTGGTGCAATTTAATCATGTACATGACACCGACAGACACACGATTGTCAAAAGGCTCACCAGTACGGCCATCATAAAGAACGGTCTTAGCATCACTATCCATGCCAGCTTCCTGAATGGTTTCCCATAGGTCCTCAGAACTTGCTCCATCAAAGACTGGAGTTGCGATATGAATACCTAGATTACGAGCGGCCATACCAAGGTGAAGCTCCATAACTTGTCCTATGTTCATACGAGATGGCACCCCAAGTGGATTCAACATGATATCAACAGGTGTTCCATCTGGCAGATAAGGCATATCTTCTACAGGTACAATACGTGAAACGACACCCTTGTTCCCGTGACGACCCGCCATTTTATCACCGACTTTAATCTTACGTTTCTGAGCGATATAAACACGAACTAACATGTTGACACCAGATTGCAGTTCATCACCATTGGCACGCGTAAAGATTTTCACATCACGGACAATTCCTTCACCACCATGTGGCACGCGCAGAGAAGTATCACGAACTTCACGTGATTTATCCCCAAAAATGGCATGTAAGAGGCGCTCTTCAGCAGAAAGATCCTTTTCCCCTTTTGGAGTGACCTTACCAACAAGAATATCGCCTTCCTTAACTTCTGCACCGATCCGGATAATTCCCATTTCGTCAAGGTCTTTCAGTGCTTCTTCCCCAACATTTGGAATTTCACGAGTGATTTCTTCAGGACCAAGCTTTGTATCACGAGTTTCTGATTCAAACTCTTCCAAGTGAACTGATGTGTAAACATCTTCCTTAACAAGACGTTCACTCATAATAACGGCATCCTCAAAGTTGTAGCCTTCCCAAGTCATATAAGCGACAATTGGGTTGCGGCCAAGAGCCATTTCACCTTGTTCCATTGAAGGACCATCAGCGATAAAATCACCCTTTTCAACCTGATCACCAACTTTAACCAGAGTACGTTGGTTATAGGCAGTACCAGAGTTTGAACGTCGGAATTTTGTCATGTGGTAAACATCCAAAGAACCATCTTCGCGACGAACTTCTACCTTATCAGCGTCTGAGAAGGTTACACGTCCATTATGCTTAGCGATGACAGCAGCACCTGAGTCGTGTGCTGCTTGGTATTCCATACCCGTACCTACATAAGGTGCTTTAGGATCAATCAGCGGTACCGCTTGACGTTGCATGTTGGCCCCCATCAAGGCACGGTTAGAGTCATCGTTTTCCAAGAATGGAATACATGCTGTCGCAACAGCAACAACCTGTTTTGGTGAGACGTCAACGTAATCAACCGAATTTGCTGAAAATTCTTGGTTATTCCCTTGATGGCGTCCCATAACGATTTCTTCTGCAAAGGTACCGTCTTCATTAAGTTTTGAATTGGCTTGAGCAACTGTGAATTCATCTTCTTCATCAGCAGTCAGCCAAACGATTTCATTGGTGACCTTACCAGTTTCACGGTCAACCTTGCGGTATGGCGTCTGAATGAAACCATACTTATTCAAATGTCCGTAGGATGACAAGTTGTTGATTAAACCGATATTTGGTCCTTCAGGTGTTTCGATTGGACACATCCGACCGTAGTGCGTATAGTGTACATCACGAACCTCATAACCAGCGCGATCACGCGTTAAACCACCAGGGCCTAAGGCTGATAGACGGCGTTTGTGAGACAACTCAGACAACGGATTGTGCTGATCCATGAATTGTGACAATTGTGATGAGCCAAAGAACTCTTTAACAGCAGCTGTCACTGGACGAATGTTGATAATTTGTTGTGGTGTCAGAACTTCATTGTCTTGAACTGACATACGTTCACGAACATTGCGTTCCATACGTGTCAAACCGATGCGGAACTGATTAGACAAAAGTTCACCGACCGCACGAATACGACGATTCCCTAAGTGGTCAATGTCATCCACCTTACCAAGACCTTCTGCTAAGTTAAGGAAGTAACTCATCTCAGCTAAAATATCAGCTGGTGTCAAAGCGCGGACTTTATCGTCTGGATTAGCATTTCCTACAATGGTAACCGTACGATCTGGATCATTAGGAGAAATAACTTTAAACTTTTGAAGGGCAACAGGCTCTGTCACAACAGCGTAATCGTTTGGCGTGTACATGAAGGTGTTTAAACCACCGTCCAGCTGTTCGGCAATAGAATCTATCACATCACGAGTCATAACAGTCCCAGCCTCAACAAGAATCTCCCCCGTTTCGCTGTCAACCAAGTTTTCAGCAATAGTTTGATTTAATAAACGTGTCTTAACATTGAGTTTTTTATTGATTTTGTAACGTCCCACAGCCGCTAAATCGTAACGACGAGGATCAAAAAAGCGAGCAGTTAATAGACTACGTGAACTGTCGGCTGTTTTAGGCTCACCTGGACGCAGACGCTCGTAAATTTCTTTAAGCGCTTCATCAGTGCGTGAATCAGCAGGGTTCTTATGAATATCTTTTTCAATAGTGTTGCGAACCAAATCGCTATCTCCAAAGATATCAAGGATTTCATCATCACCCGAAAAGCCAAGAGCACGTACAAGTGTTGTGAACGGAATTTTACGTGTGCGGTCAATACGGGTATAGGCAATATCCTTTGCATCGGTTTCTAACTCTAGCCAAGCGCCACGATTGGGAATTACAGTTGAACCATAACCAACTTTCCCATTTTTATCCACCTTATCATTAAAATAAACACCAGGTGAACGGACTAACTGAGACACGATGATACGCTCACCACCATTGATGATAAAAGTTCCCATTTCAGTCATGATTGGAAAATCTCCAAAGAAAACTTCCTGAGTCTTAATTTCACCAGTTTCCTTATTCACTAAACGAAAAGTAACAAAGATCGGTGCTGAGTAAGAAGCATCGTGAATACGGGCTTCCTCAAGCGTGTACTTAGGTTCTTTCAACTCATAGCCAACAAACTCCAATTCCATAGTGTCTGTAAAGTTTGAAATAGGAAGCACATCTTCAAAGACTTCTTTTAGACCGTTGTCCAGAAAATCTTGGAATGAATCCGTTTGGATTTCGATTAGATTGGGCAAATCAAGAACTTCTTTAATTCTTGAAAAACTACGACGGGTACGATGTTTCCCGTATTGAACGTCATGTCCTGCCAAGTTTCTATCTCCTTTATCGTAAGATACAAAGATCTCGAATTTTAAAGCTAAGCCGATAAATAGGCAACAGTTAAATTCAGATCGAGGTCAATAATATTTATATCTGCCGTTTAGATACTGCTAATTTTCAGAACCTTTATATTTTAATGACAATTATAAAAATCTCAAAAATTAGGCACAAAAAGAGCAGCTAAATCTGACTGAAAAAGTTTGATTTAACTGCTGTATCCCTTGATTGGACAATATTTCAACCAAGTTAGACGACAAATAGTTAGATATATTATACCTTATTTTGCCTTATTTAGCAAGTTTCTTCAACTCATCTTCAATTTGGTTATGTATTTAATCAAAGATCCCTGTTATAAAATGGTGTGCAAGCAAAAAGACGTGTTCGTCTAATATACTAGACTCCCATAACAATTAGTATAGGTAACGATGAGACTTGAGAATGAGTTTAAAATTAATGGAGCTAAAACAAATGTAAAATCAATGGGGATGAGCAGTTTTAATCAATCTAAGAGGCTGGGACAAAAGCTCTGCTTTTTTTGTTCTAGCTTCACCAATAACTGCGCAGAAAAGGCAGAGCGACACAATCGAAGTCAACTTGCATGAGGATTTGAATTTTTGGTATAATGGAGCGATAGTATTATAAAAAACAGGGAGAAAAATAATGATCATTTTGGATGAATTAAAAGAACGGGGATTAATATTTCAAACCACCGATAAAGAAGCTCTACGAAAAGCGTTTGAGAACGGGCCTATTTCTTACTATACCGGCTATGATCCAACTGCTGATAGTCTTCATCTAGGACACTTGGTAGCCATCCTAACTTCACGCCGCTTACAGCTAGACGGTCACAAACCTTATGCTCTGGTCGGAGGGGCTACTGGGCTCATCGGTGATCCGTCATTTAAAGATGCTGAACGCAGTTTACAAACCAAAGAAACTGTTGACGGTTGGGTTACAAAAATCCAAGGACAGCTTTCACGTTTTCTTGATTTTGAAAATGGCGATAATAAGGCCGAAATGGTCAACAATTATGATTGGTTTGGCTCTATCAGTTTTATTGATTTCCTGCGTGATGTTGGTAAATATTTTACCGTCAATTACATGATGAGTAAGGAGTCTGTTAAAAAACGCATTGAAACAGGAATTTCTTACACTGAATTCGCTTACCAAATTATGCAAGGTTACGATTTCTACGAGCTCAATAACAAGCATAATGTTACCCTGCAAATCGGTGGATCCGACCAGTGGGGCAATATGACAGCAGGAACCGAATTATTACGCCGCAAAGCTGATAAAACGGGACATGTTATCACAGTTCCTTTGATTACCGATGCAACTGGTAAAAAATTTGGTAAATCAGAAGGAAATGCCGTCTGGCTTGACGCTGATAAAACCTCTCCCTATGAAATGTACCAATTTTGGCTCAATGTTATGGACGATGATGCCATACGCTTCTTAAAAATTTTTACTTTCCTTTCACTGGACGAAATCGCTAATATCGAGAAAGAATTTAATGCAGCGCGTCACAAACGCTTAGCACAAAAAATTCTAGCACGAGAAGTCGTAACTCTCGTTCATGGGCAAGAGGCCTACGAACAAGCTCTTAATATTACCGAACAACTCTTTGCTGGAAATATCAAGAATCTTTCAGCTAAAGAACTTAAACAAGGGCTCAGTAATGTTCCAAACTATGCTGTTCAAGCAGATGACAACCTTAATATTGTTGAACTATTGGTTCGTTCCGGAGTCGTTAATTCAAAACGACAGGCCCGCGAAGATGTTCAAAATGGTGCTATTTATATCAATGGTGAACGTACTCAGGATCTTGACTACACCTTATCTCCTAGCGATAAAATCGATAACGAACTAACCGTTATCCGCCGTGGCAAGAAAAAATACTTTGTTTTGACTTATTAGTTAATGATTATTAAAAAGACTGAAAAACTTAATTTTTTCAGTCTTTTTATATTTCAAATCATTCCTTAATGAAGCGATCCAATAGGCTAACTACCAAAAACATACCTATAAAAATAATGGTAATGGTCGCACTAGCAGGAGTTTCCCAATAGTAAGAGAGAATAATACCCAAAATCATACCAACAAACCCTATTCCTATAGCTGTTAGGATAACAGATTTAAAACTATCCGCTAAACGCATTGCAATACTAGCTGGTAGAACCATAATTGTCGAAACTAATAAAGCTCCAGCCGCTGGAATCATCATGGCAATAGCAACCCCTGTCACAATATTAAAGGCAATAGACATCAAACGCACAGGTAAACCATCTACAAAAGCAGTATCTTCATCGAACGTTAAAATATACATTGGACGAATGAAGAGTAGAGTCAAAATCAATATAATGATGGCAATCACAAAAAGGGCAAAAACTTGTTCTTGACTAATCGTTATGATAGACCCAAATAAGTACTGATCTAAACTTACGCTAGAACTACTAGTCTTACTCATAACGATAAGAGAGACGGCCAAACCTAAGGACATGAGAATAGCTGTTGAAATCTCGATATAGTGGCGATAAACCGTTTTTAAATATTCTAAAACCACTGCTGCAACAACTACTACTATGACCGTTGTCCAGGTCTTATCCCAACCCAGCAAAATACCAAATGCAACTCCCGCTAAGGAGATATGACTCAAGGTATCGCTCATTAAACTTTGACGACGCAAAATTAAAAACAGGCCCAAAATCGGTGAAAATATGCTGATTGCCACTACTGCTAGAAGAGCACGTTGCATAAACTCATATTGTAAAATATCAAGCATCCAAATTTTCCTTCCCTTTCTCAGAATCATGGATATTAAAGCATCGCCATGGAAGATCCTGATTACGAACCAAGTGGATATTACGATCAGCATAATCCTTCACTTCATCCGGATCATGAGTAATCATTAAGACCGACTTTCCATGTTGATGAGCGCTGTGATGCATCAGTTCATAAAAAGTTTCTGTGGTACCAGTATCCATACCAGTAGTTGGTTCATCTAGCACAAAAATATCAGGATCTGAAGCAAACATACGAGCAATAACCGCACGTTGTTTCTGACCACCACTTAAAGCTCCTATTTTCTTATGACGATTTTCCCACATCCCTACTGACTCTAAGCTCACACGAATATGCTTTTCATCATGTTTATTCAAATGGCGAAACCAGCCATTGCGTGGATAACGTCCAGATTTTACAAACTCATAGACAGTAGAAGGAAAGCCCGCATTAAAACTAGCGATTTGTTGTGGGAGATAGGCGAGTCGTAATTTTTTCCCATCCTTATTAGTTTTTGAAATAGTCACACTCCCCTCTTTTGAGTCTAAAATTCCAAGTGTCACCTTAATAAGTGTTGACTTAGCAGCTCCATTCTCACCAGTTAAAGTAACAAACTCTCCACTATTCAAATAATAACTAATCCCTTCAAGAACAGGATCAGAATCATATTGAAACGATAAATTTTCAACAGTAATATATTTCATCAATTATCAAACTCCTTATTAAGCTTATTTAAAAACCGTTCAATCACACGTTGCTCTTCTTGAGAAAAGTCATCCAAGATAGTATCATATGCAGACAATGTAGAAGCATGATGATCTTCATGCTCTTCAGCCACTTCTTGAGCAATATTTGTCAAAGAATAATAGATAATCCGAGCATCAGAATCGTCACGAGTAGTCACCAATAAATTTTGACTAATCATTGCTTTCACTGCCTTTGTAACAGCCGCTTGACTAATATTTAATCTTTTAGCTAAGTCAGAATTTGTTAGGCGCTCACGAGAGAGTAACATTAAGATATGTTCCTGAGTATTCGTTAGTTTCCAATCAGACTGACAATGGCCTAGAAGTAATTCATTTTGATGCTCAGCCAGCAACAAAATTTTATTAAAAAAATGATCTAAATAATTAGCTAATTCTGACATATTAAACTCCTTAACTAGTTAACAATCATCATAATATCACTAAAAATTATAAAGGTCAAGTAGCATAAGTGTTCATCGCACACAAAAAAGGAGTGCTGCTGCCAACACTCCCTCTCATCAGATCAACTCCGCCAGTAGGACT
>NZ_JBHSAC010000052.1:0-88658 GCF_042649885.1 Streptococcus dentapri
TGTAGAGTACAGAAAACTGGCCGCATAAATGTGTTTTTCTTCTGTCCCATTATGTGGGTGCAGTGCCATTTGAGAACACCGTTTTTTTATGTGTGATCAGAATCTTAGTCAGCTAGAGCAGCTGGATTTTGTGCAACCAAAGAGCGGTAAAATTCAGCTCTGGTAGCTTGAACGTAAGGAGCTAACCATAGATAGCCAATTCCTAATGTAAAGATACATAAAATAGCCCAACCCAAAAAGCTCAAGTCAAGGACAAAAAGCTCAAATTTATGGCCGTCCATTAAACGACGAGATCTTGTAATCGCTTCGCTTGCTCCTAGTTCTTTGCCCTGACGTTTTAAATCATCGACAATGTAATAAGACATTGAGTAAGAATAAAATTTAATGATACCAGGAACAACTAACAGTAGGTTCCACAAGAAGATAAAGATTGTTTGCAGGAGCCAAGTCAACACAAATGAACCAGCTCTGTTTTCTCTAAAACCAGCGAACAAGGCATTGAAAATGTTATCGTCTTTGCGACCATCAACCAAGTGGAGAAATGCAAAATATAGATTGGCAGCAAGGATGCCGGTTACAACACCAGAAGTGATAAAAGTGAAAAAAGAAAGCAATATACCGAAGACATAGAAAACAGCTATTAATCCAACAGCCCAGCCCCAGTTACCAGATAATTTTTGTTTAGCACGTGTTTTTAACTCAGCACGAGTCATGATAAAATCTCCTAACATATATTATTGTGTTATCGTATAGATACCAAGCGATTATATAATAATTTTAGCTAGTGGTCAAGGGACTGAAGAGAGTTTTTTATAAGATACTTTAACTTGATCGGACCTTAGTTAAATAATGTCAGTTCTTGTTGGAAACTCTGAGAATCTGCTTGAATTGTAATTTTTTCAGAGGTGAAGGGGTGTGTCAAACTGATTTGATGGGCGTGCAGCATCAATCGTCTTGCCCTTTGATTTTTATTATAAAGAGGGTCACCGATAATAGGATGTCCATGATGGGATAGGTGCACCCGAATTTGATGAGTCCGTCCTGTTTCTAACTGGCAGTTAACTAGTGTCGCCTCGTTAAATTCTTTTGACTTACTAATGTGGGTAATAGCTGTCTGGCCCCTGCTCTGATTAACAAGGCGTTTTCTGCGATCGTGGCGATCCCGTCCAATTTTATCTCTGTAAATCAAGCTATCTTGCTTGATTTTTCCCTGCACTAGAGCCCAATACTGACGCGAGATTTGTCTATCTTCCAAAAGACGATTGAGAATGGGTAGAACGAATGGGTTCTTGGCAAATAGGATTAAGCCACTGGTCTCCTTATCCAATCGATGGACAACATAACAGACTTTACCGACATAGGCTGAGACGTGATTGAGCAGGGCAATTTCTTGAGGTTCATTAGCATGAGTTTTCATGCCTTCGGGCTTGTTGACTATTATCAAGTGCTGGTCCTCATAGAGGCAGGCCACTAAACTAGCATCTCCCATGACAATAGACTTCTTAGGATAGTCGTCTTGGTCAAAGACTAGTTCAATATGATCACCAGCTTGAACCAAGCTTTGCCAGTTGATTTTCCTGCCATTGACTTTTAGATGTTTTTTGCTACGTAAAAAATGTCGAATCTTTCTGGGGACTAGCCAGTAATCTTCTAAGAGGGACTTAACTGTCGTTTTGGGAAAAGTATTGGGCAGTATTATTTGAAATTTCATAACCTCATTTTATCACAAAAATGTTTTCTTCTTAAGAATTTAAAGGAATCTTGCTATAATAGGATTATGAAATTTTTAGAAATTATGAAAGCTCAGTTTCGTAAACTGAAATCTGGACTGTTCAATAATCAAAAGCCAAAGAGATCTAGAAGCACTAAAAATACTAGATCTCAAGATTCTCAAGTGACTGATGATATGAGCATGACGCAGCGATTGGAATCGGTGCCGGTTCATGAGAGTCCTTATCATCGCAGTGGCACACATAGCCAAAAACATAAAAGCCGTTTGGATAGACTGATTGATAAATATCCTAAATTAGCTTGGGTAAAGGTCTTGATACCAGATAAGCAGTCTTGGATTCGTCGTTTTTGGCGGCGTTATCAGATCAATAAAATTTTGGCTCTGGGAGTCAGTATCTTTGTGCTGTTTACAGCAGCCTATCTCTTTTATTTGGCTAAGACGACCAATGTCTCTGACCTGCAGGACGCTTTGAAATCTTCTACAGTCATTTACGATAAAAATGGCAAGGAAGCCGGTAGCTTGATTGGCAGCAAAGGGACTTATGTTGAGCTCGATGCCATTTCCGATGACTTAGAGAATGCTGTTATCGCTACTGAGGATCGTAGTTTCTATAAAAATCATGGGATTAATTACCAGCGTTTTATTCTAGCCATTCTCACTGCTGGTAAATTTGGTGGAGGGTCAACCATTACCCAGCAATTGGCTAAAAATGCCTATCTCAGTCAGGAACAGACAATCACCCGTAAAGCCAAGGAATTTTTCTTGGCGGTAGAATTGGATAAAAAATATTCCAAGAAACAAATTTTGACTATGTATCTCAATAACTCTTATTTTGGAAATGGTGTTTGGGGAGTGGAAGACGCTAGTCAGAAATATTTTGGGACCAGCGCGGCTAATCTGACCGTAGATGAAGCAGCGACTCTAGCTGGTATGCTTAAAGGACCTGAAATTTATAACCCGCTTTATTCCGCAAAAAATGCCACCAATCGTCGTAATACGGTTCTTGAGAATATGGTCAATGCCAATTATCTTAAGGCATCGGACGCAGCTTCTTTCAAGTCTGTAGACATTAGTAGTCGTCTCAGTGATACCTATGTTGATAGTCACAAAGACTATAATTATCCGTCCTACTTTGATGCAGTTGTCAATGAGGCTATCAATAAATATGGTATATCTGAAAAAGACATTCTCAATAATGGCTATAAAATTTATACGGAATTAGATACCGATTATCAAACAGGTATGCAGACGGTCTATTCGGCACCATCACTCTTTCCGGCATCGCCTTATGATGGGAGCAATGCCCAATCAGCTAGTGTTGCAGTTGATCCTTCAACGGGAGGCGTTCGGAGTCTAGTTGGTCGTTTGGAAAGCACTAATGATCCGACCTTCCGTAGCTATAATTATGCGACTCAGTCATCACGCAGTCCTGGTTCAACTATTAAGCCACTAGTTGTTTACTCACCTGCTCTGGCGCAAGGTTACGATATTGATGAAGATTTACCAAATACGGTCAAGGACTACAATGGTTATTCGCCTTCCAACTACGGAGGAATTGAAACAAAAACCATTCCGATGTACCAAGCTTTGGCCAATTCTTATAATATTCCTGCCGTCTATCTACTCAATGAGATGGGTGTTGGAACTGCCTTTGACTACGGTAAGAAATTTGGTCTTAACATGGACAAGGTTCCTAAGAATCTGGGTGTTGCTCTAGGAGGCAGTGTCACCACTAATCCTTTGGAAATGGCTCAGGCATACTCTACCTTTGCTAATGATGGTGTTATGAATGAAGCACACTTCATCACTAAGATTGAAACGGCTTCTGGCAAACCCGTTATCGAATATAAGAAGTCTTCATCGCGAGTCATCAGCAAGTCGGTCAGCGATAAGATGACAAGTATGATGTTGGGGACCTTCTCCAATGGGACCGCTGTCAGTGCTAATGCCTACGGTTATACTATGGCTGGTAAGACCGGAACAACCGAGACCAATTTCAATGAAGACTTGGTTGGTGATGAATGGATTATTGGTTATACACCAGATGTCGTTATTGCCCAGTGGATGGGATTTGAACATACCGATGAAAACCATTATATTGTTGATGATTACGGGGCTTCAGATAATGTCTTTAGTCAGGTGGCAAGTTATATTCTTCCTTATACTAAAGGAACAGAATTTACTCAAGAAAATGCCTATCTATCTGATGGTGAGGGCCTGACTTATGATGCGAACAGCCAAGACAGTAATGGAACTTCAGATGAGTCAAAAGGTATTGTTGATAAAATTAAAGATGCTGCTGATGATGCTTCAGACAAGGTTAACAGAGCTGTTGAAGATTCTGGTATTGTTGATAAGGCCAAGGATGCTTGGGATACGGTCAAGGGCTGGTTCCAATAAACTTGCCAGATACTTTAAATCGTGCTACAATAAAGGAGATTGAAACGGAGGCAGAAATGGCTCAGAAAAAAGCAAGCTTAGCTTGTTCGGAATGTGGATCGCGCAATTACTCTATCAAGGTTAGCAGCAATCCCAGACTAACACGTTTAGAAGTTAATAAATATTGCAAGCGCTGTAAAAAGTACACACAACATAAGGAAACACGCTAAAAGTTTTAGCAGTTAGAGGGAGAAAGATCGTGAAATTTATTGCTGGTATTTTTCAAATTTTAGAACATACGAATTGGCCAACTCCCAAGCAACGTTGGGTAGACTTTATCTCTATTTTGGAATATACGGCCTTCTTTACGGTAATCATTTATATCTTTGATTACCTACTACGTATGGGTATTAATTATTTATTGACCCATGTGCATTTTTAAGAATATGAAAGGAGAATGGGATAGTAATCCTACTCTCTTTTTTTAATAAAATAAAAGGCTGAGGATTTTCCCTCGCCTTTTATTCTACTAACCTGCTTGGAAATCTTTATTTCCAGAATCCTTACTATCGCTAGAATCATCGTCATCATAATCATAACCATAATAGCTATAATAAGATTTTTTAAGCTCTTTTTGAAACTCTTTGAAACTCATATAATTATTTTTGGCATCCCTTTTCTCTTTTCGCGCATTGGAGCTAGATAGAGACTTGTAGGTTTCCATATAATAGGGTTCATTATCATCATAATAGACAATCGTTAATTTATGATCTTCAACAAAATAACGAGCCTCTAAATCATCAAAATCAGTATGTTCATCGTAGTTTACAGGATAGTATTCCTTGTAGTCATCATCATCAATTCTTGCTTTGATAGTTTGTTCATCTTTATTAATGTTTAAAGTCAATGAAGGGTGGGCTGTTGAAGCAAAATAGAAATCATAATCACTCAAATCTGTGTGGTTATAGGAGACAAGATTTCCGTTCTTACTAGTCAAATAGGTATAGAGAGTCACATCTTCATAATCAGATTTGTATTTACTATCGACCACTTCTCCATTTTTAGAGAAAGTTTCCCAATTACCATCATCATAGTAGGCAGATTTTGTTAACTGCCAATCTCCCTTAATATCTTTAGCTAGTAAATTCTTTTGAGCATAATATCCTGAAATCCCAAAGATCAAAAGGATTAGAGCAATGAAGGCGGCGATACCGATATTGAGCCAGAGTGGCCAACCTTTTTCCCCCTCCTTTTTAGCTTTGAAGAAGTTAGCAAATTTCTTAGGTTTAGGTGCTGCAACAGCTGCTTGATTCGGTACAGAGCTCCCAATACTGCCATCAGCTTGAACAGCTGGTGGCGTAGTTTGTACTTGATCAACTTGCTGAGGAGAAGCAGTGGTAGTCTCTGCTTCTTTCTTATCGGGAATAAATTCCCCTGCTAACTCAGCTTCTAAATAATCGATCGTTTCGGGCTTTCTTCCTTGAGTTAATTCAAAAAACTCAGCCCATTCTTTTTCATTCATAAAAAGATCTCCTTAAAACAAAATACTCTCCTAAAGAGTTTGATAGCAATAGTATATCATTTTTGCTTGCTTTCCGCACTATTTTTTGAGAATTCGCGGAAAAATAGTTTTGTGGTCCGGATAATTGTGCTATAATGTTATCAAATCAAAGCCAGCAGAGGCTTTTTTATTATGAAAGGAAATCATTATGTTAGATTCATTTGATAAGGGTTGGTTTGTTCTACAAACGTATTCAGGTTATGAAAATAAGGTTAAGGAAAATCTTCTACAAAGGGCTCAGACCTACAATATGATGGATAATATTCTGCGTGTTGAAATCCCTACCCAAACCGTCAATATTGAGAAAAACGGTAAGGTTAAAGAGGTAGAAGAGAATCGTTTCCCAGGTTATGTTCTGGTTGAAATGGTCATGACTGATGACGCTTGGTTCGTTGTTCGTAATACACCTAATGTTACAGGATTTGTTGGCTCACACGGGAATCGTTCTAAACCAACACCACTTTTGGAAGAAGAAATCCGTTCCATCCTTGTTTCTATGGGACAAACGGTTGAAGTTTTCGATACCAATATCAAGGTTGGTGATGTTGTTCAAATTATTGACGGAGCCTTTATGGGACAAGAAGGACGTGTCGTCGAGATTGAAAATAACAAGGTTAAAATCATGATCAATATGTTTGGTTCGGAAACCGCAGCCGAAGTTGAACTCTATCAAATCGCTGAATTATAAGCACTTGAGCTAGAAAGTTTATTGCCTCGTAAGTAGCTCCCAGTTGGTTTGGGTCAATAAACTGTTATTAGGCTTAGCAGCTGTATTAGTCTCAAGAATTTGATTGCGCTGAAAAAGATTTAAAAACAATAAAGATGGAGATATTTTCCTAAAATATTAGGAAAATATCTCCATTTTCTTTTTCTAACACCTTGTTATAATAAAATTGTTAAAATGAATCAAATAGATGTGGAGGAAAATGATTATGTCCAGATTACCTGAAAATTTTCTTTGGGGTGGCGCTGTTGCTGCCCATCAACTGGAAGGTGGTTGGCAGGAAGGCGGTAAAGGAATCAGTGTTGCTGATGTTATGACAGCAGCTCGTCACGGCGTACCGCGTGAAATCACAGAAGGTGTGTTGGCTGATAAATATTATCCTAACCATGAGGCTATAGATTTCTATCACCACTATAAAGAAGACATTAAGCTTTTTGCAGAAATGGGCTTCAAGTGTTTTCGGACATCTATTGCTTGGACTCGCATTTTTCCGAATGGTGATGAAACAGAACCTAATGAAGCAGGTCTGCAATTCTATGATAATTTGTTTGATGAATGTCTGAAATATGGTATCGAACCAGTTGTTACCCTGTCGCACTTCGAGTTACCCTATCATCTCGTTACTGAGTATGGTGGCTTTACTAACCGCAGAACCATTGATTTTTTTGTTCATTTTGCAGAAACCTGTTTTAAACGTTATAAGAGTAAGGTCAGGTACTGGATGACCTTCAATGAAATTAATAATCAAGCTAATTATCAAGAGGACTTTGCACCTTTTACTAATTCAGGTATTGTTTACAAAGAAGGCGATGATCGCGAAGCCATTATGTATCAAGCTGCCCATTATGAGTTGGTGGCTTCTGCGCGAGCTGTAAAAATAGGTCTTGCTATCAATCCAGATTTTCAAATTGGTTGTATGATTGCTATGTGCCCGATTTATCCGGCGACCTGTAAACCTGCCGATATCCTGATGGCTCAGAAGGCCATGCAAAAACGTTATTATTTTGCCGATGTCCATGTGCATGGCTTTTATCCAAATCACATTTTAAAATACTGGCAACGTAAAGGAATTCAGATTGATTTCACTCGAGAGGATGCAGAAGCTTTGCAACAAGGGACTGTTGACTATATCGGATTTAGTTACTACATGTCCTTTGCCATTGATTCACACCGCCCGAACAATCCGCATTACGATTATCTTGAAACGGAAGATTTAGTGAAAAATCCTTATGTCAAAGCTTCTGATTGGGATTGGCAAATTGATCCTGAGGGTCTGCGATATTCGCTAAATTGGTTTACCGATATGTACCATCTGCCACTCTTTATTGTGGAAAATGGTTTTGGAGCCATTGATCAGGTGGAAGCGGATGGTATGGTTCATGACACCTATCGAATTGACTATCTTGGCAGCCATATCAAAGAAATGATTAAAGCTGTCGATGAGGACGGCGTTGATTTGATGGGGTACACTCCTTGGGGTTGTATTGATCTTGTTTCAGCAGGGACAGGTGAAATGCGGAAACGTTACGGTTTTATTTACGTTGATAAAGATGATGAGGGTCAGGGGAATTATAAACGTTCACCGAAGCTTTCATTTGATTGGTATAAGCAAGTAATTGCTTCAAACGCAGAAATAATATAATAGTCAATTGGGCTCACTTATTTTGTAGATATAAAAATTTATCATGACGACTCGGTTTTTGTTTTAAAATAAAACTGAGTCTTTCTTATTGTAACTTTTAGCCGTTTTTAGTATCTGGCAACATTTTTCCGTATTTGATTAATTTTCCGTATCGTTGCGGAAAAAAAGACAATGGTAAATATAAGCGCTTACAAGTATAATAGAAATACCAAATATGAGGAGGAACTTTTATGTCAAAGCAAGCTTTAATTATCTGTGCAGGTGGGATGTCATCATCGATGATTGCTAAGAAGACCATGACTTTGCTTCAGGAACAAGGTGAAGATATTGAAATGGATGCAGTTGGTGTTCCTGAAGGACAAAAACGTATTGATGCAGATAAGTATGATCTCTATCTGGTCAGTCCGCAAACGAAGATGAACTTCAAACAGTTGGCAGATGCTGCTGCTAAGAAGAATAAACCCATTGTGCAAATTCCACCGCAAGCTTATGTTCCAATTCCAATGGGAATTGAAAAAATGGCTAACTTAGTAAAAGAAAATATTTAGAAAACAATCATATCCTAGCGCTATCAAACTGGAGGTTGTGAGGTGCTGAATAAAAGGGAAACACAGATCATCCAACTTTTGATCAAGGAAGAAGATTTTATTACCGGCAAGGAGTTGGCTAGACTTTTAAATTGTTCGGATAGAACAATCAGAACTTACTGTAAATCTTTGTCTGAAAAATTAGCGGCTTATTCCGGTCTTGAAATCATCTCCAAACAAGGGCAGGGATATAAGCTTGAGATTCACAATAAAAAGGCTTATTTGCAATTTTTGGAAGAGAGCCACATCAACGACTATCAACTGAATCATCAGCCAACTAATGATATCAATGATCGTTACAGTTATTTATTAAATAAACTTTTATTTGAACAAGATAAAATTTATTTTGACGATCTTGCCGATGAGCTTTTTGTCAGTCGTTCTACTTTGTCGAGCGATTTTAAAAAAATCAGACAACGTTTTGCTTCTTATCATCTTAAAATTGAAAGCAAGCCTAACAAAGGTGTCTTTGTAACTGGTTCTGAATGTGATAAAAGACGTTTTATCATGGATTATTTTATCCATTCGGGTTTTATCACCACTATGCAGACTTATATTGACAATGAACTCTTAAATCAAAAAATCTCTTTTGAAGAATTGACTATTATTGTTCTGGATGAATACCGTGAGGGACATTTAAAGCTGTCCGATTTTGTTATTCAAAATCTAGTCGTCCATATCGCTCTGGCTATTCGGCGGATTACTGAAGGTTTTCATATCAATAAGATAGAAGAGAAGGTTGATTTGGGCAGCTTGGCTGAGCATGAAGTTGCTAGAAAAATATTGGAGCGTGTTTCTGCGGTTACAGGTATTCATTTTCCAGATGAGGAAATGGATTATATCACCCTACACTTGATTTCCAAAGGACGCGGAGGTATAACCTATGTGTCGGATGGTCTGCTTACAGATATTCGCTCAGAGTTGATTCAAAGCATCACACAATATGTACCTGAATTTGAAAATGATTTTCAGCTGATTGAAGGAGTTGTCACACATTTATCGACGCTTTTAATCCGACTGGAAAATGGAATTGTCCTTGAAAATCCAATGACAAATGACATTCTTGTCAATTACAGGGATATGTATTTTTTGGCTGAAAGGGTCATGTCCCAGTTGCCGACCTTTAAACGCTTTTCTCTATCGCAGGATGAAATTGCCTACATTGCTCTACATTTTATGGCTGCCCAAGAACGCTATAAGGAGCCAGAATAAATATAATATTCTTGTCATCTGTGCTACTGGTTATGGTAGTGCGCAGATGCTAAAAAGTCGTATTGAAAATGAGTTAGGTGGCTTGGTTCATATCACTGATGTGATTGGTTATTATGATATTAGTGATGATAAATTGAAAGATATTGACTTTATCATCTCCTCCATTGATCTCTCTAATCTAATTTTCTCGATCCCGGTCTTTACTGTTTCAGTTTTTCTCAGTGAGGATGAATTAAAAACCCTTAAAAGAGAGATTGCTTCTTTAAGTCAGTCAAATCAACATACTCCCTCTCCTCAAAAAACAAGAGAAGCAGTTGAAGGATATTTTGATGATTATTTCTCTGAGCGTTCCTTCTTTTTCTTATCTGAAACGAATAAAGAGGACGTTATTAAGCAGTTGATAATCAGTGTTTCTGACGGTGAGGATTCGGAATTTGAACGACGTATATCCCAGCTTATTGGGCAAAGAGAAGCTATGAGCTCAGTTGTTTTCAGCGAGACTATTGCAGTTCCCCACCCTCTCAAAGCGGTAGGTGATAGACATCATATAGCGGTGGCTATTATTAAGGATGGTTTGTATTGGAATCGAGAATTTCCGGCCATTAAGTTAGTCTTTTTAACTTCCATGTCTATTTATGAAAATGAGGGTCTGCCTGAATTAGCTTCCTGCATTGTTGAGTTGGTGAATCGTTTGGATATCCAAGAAGAAATATTGAAATGTCAGTCGTTTGAGCAGTTTAAAGCATTATTTTTAAAGCTAGAAGAAAGGTAGAAGGTTAATGAATACAGAAGAATTACAGGTTGCAGCATTTGAAATTATTTTAAATAGTGGTAATGCTAGAACTATTGTGCATGAATCATTTGATACTATGCGTGCAGGGAATTATGATTTGGCTGAGAAGCAGCTTGAAGAAGCTAATGAAGAGATGTTAAAGGCCCACCAAGCTCAAACAGATCTCTTACAAAAATATGCTGGCGGTACAGAGATTAAGATTGAAATTATCATGGTGCATGCTCAGGATCACTTGATGACAACCATGACTTTGAGAGAAGTTGCACTTGAAATGTTGGAATTGTATAAAAAAATCGGTTAGAAAGGGGTGGAAAAATGTCTCAACACTTAGATAAAAAACCAAGAAAAACAGTAAACCAGCAGTTGAAAAAGGAGATGATCCTGAAGAATAATTTATTTTCGCGTTATCTACTCTTTAGATATAGCTTGGCCTTATTTTTCTTTATCAATCTCTATTGGTTATTGCCTTTCCTTTATCGTCCCAATGTCTACCTTATTTTGCCAGTAATCTTGTTGATTGTAATTATTGGGGCTTGCGCTGAGCAGTTTAAATTGTACGGAGCTAAGGAAATTCATCTGACGCGGACCAGACAGGCTTTAAAAATTCAAGTTTTTGTACAGATTTGTTTGTTAGTTGTAGACATTTTGCCCCAGCAGTTATCGGCTGCCTTCCCTTTCTTTTCAGATAGTTTATCGGCTCATGTGATTTGTGCCCTGCTGCAATTCTTTGGTTTGCTTATCTGTTGGTACAACCTTAAGCGTATTAAGCAGATTAACAAGAATGAAGACAAGTTCTATCATCGTTTCCATAATCATATTGAAAAATATATTTAAAGGAGGAAAAAATTATGGATGAACAAAAAGGACTCTTCGGATTCTTCGATAAATATTTAATGGGTCCTATGAGTATAGTGGCACAGTATAAAGTTGTACGTGCGATTACAGCTGCAGGAGTTGCTTCGGTTCCCTTCACAATTGTCGGTTCAATGTTTTTAGTATTTAATGTTTTACCACAGTCCTTTGATTTTTGGCCTGCAATTGGAGATTTTTACGAAGCCACATTCTTCAAATTTTCCAGTCTCTATATGTTAGCTTATTACGTTACCATGGGTTCGCTATCACTTTATTTTGTCTTAACCATGGGTTATGAGTTGACCAAAATTTATGCTGATGAGGAAGATTTGAACCTCAATCCTTTAAATGGAGCCATGTTATCCCTCTTTGCCTTTTTAATGACCGTGCCACAAATCATTTTTAAGGATGGTTCTATGTCGGCTATTCTCAATCTAAAAAAGGGTGCAGTTGTATCAGATGGTTGGGCAATTGCTGATGGTGCCATAACACGTTTTGGTACCACAGGTATTTTTACCGCAATCATCATGGCTATTGTAGCAGTTTTGCTTTATCGGATGTGTGTAAAACGTCATTGGGTTATTAAAATGCCAGAAGCTGTTCCCGAGGGAGTCTCTCGCGGATTCACAGCTTTGGTACCCGGCTTTGTCATTGCCTTTGTCGTACTGTTTATCAATGGTGTTTTCGTTGTACTAGGAACAGATATTTTCCAAGTTATTGCGGCTCCGTTTGGTTTTGTTAGAGGTTTGACAGATACTTGGATAGGTATTATGATCATCTATCTTTTGACACAGATTCTGTGGAGTGTTGGTATTCATGGTGCCAATACAATCTTTGCTCCCTTTGTTAATCCAATTGCTCTAGCTAATATGGCGGCCAATGCCAAGGGAGCTCATTACATTGTAGCTGGTGAATGGTCTAATATGTTTGTCATCGCTGGTGGTTCTGGTGCTACGCTAGGTCTTTGTATTTGGTTAGCCACTCGTGCTAAATCTGAACAGTTGAGTGCTATCGGAAAAGCCTCCATTGTACCCGGTATCTTTAATATCAATGAGCCCCTCATCTTTGGTATTCCTATCATTTATAACCCGTCGCTTATCATCCCATTCATTTTAGCTCCAATGACGTCGGCGACAATTTATTATTTTGCCATGAAGCTTGATCTGATCAAGGCTGTTTTTGCTCAAGTTGCTTGGCCCACACCTGTTGGTATCGGTGCTTTCACAGGGACGGGTGATTGGAGAGCTATTATTTTAGCTCTTATCTGTGCTATTGCCGCCTTCCTAGTTTACTATCCATTTATCAAATCTTATGATAATAAACTCCTCAAAGAGGAACAAGGTGCTTGATGACTTATCATTGTCTAGCAAATATCTACCCAAAAGAGAGTAGGAGAGAAATTAGTAAATCGTGATAAAATCGCAATTTCAATTTTGTCGTCTTTTTTTCTGTACAGTTGGTTAGTTTGGCCTTTATCACTAGCTTGGCAAGGGATAAGAACTGCCGATCAACCAATACCTTAATCTGGTAAAGCTAAAACAAAAAAGGCAGGACTTTTGTCCCAGTCTTTTTAAATCTGGACTACATTGAGTGTCATACCAAAAAGTTGCAATCTGATAATTTTTGGTCTATGATAAGAGTAATTTATATAAATGGGGTTATCTTATGTTAAATTTTGAAGAAGTTATCAGTCGGTTTGAAACGATTTCTGCAGTAGAAGCACGCAAGCGTATTGATTCCAAGGAAAAAGTTATTCTCTTTATCGGTCGTCCAACCTGTCCTTTCTGTCAGCGCTTTGCTCCAAAACTGGATAAGGTTGTTGCAGAAACAGGAGCGAAAGTTGTTTTTTTACTCAGTGATGATGCGACACAAATTGAAGCAATTCAAGATCTTCGCAATCGCTACGGTGTAGCTACTGTACCAGGTCTTTTAGTTGCAGAAAATGGTGCTGTTAAAGTGGTCTGTGATTCGTCACTCTCTGAAGATGATATTAAAGATTTCATCGCTTAAAAATCATAATTAGTTTAAAAAAACTCTTCTCAGTAGCTGATTGCTGTCTGGAAAGAGTTTTTAGTTTTGAAATATTTAATTTAAAATGCTTTATTTACCTCTGGGAATAGTTTTTCAACAACTCTGGTTGAAACAACTTGTCCTGGCCCTTCTGAGCAATAGGTGTGCATGTACATGAGTGGATTGAAATTCAGTTCAATGCAAGTAGCATTGGGCCGCTCTGGAGAATAAGCTAATCGGTAGTCGGGGATAATTAAATCAACCCCACAGACCCAGGCCCCAATGGCTTGGGTCATTTGACTAGCTAGGGTCAAGTAGCTTGGATGCATTTGCTCGGTCATATCAATAGAATCACCACCGGTAGAAATATTGGAATTCTCCCGCAAGTTGATCCGCACATCCTTATCGGGAATACTATGGATATTGTACCCTTGCTGTTCTAGCATCAACTTTTCGATTTCTCCAAGTTGAATTTTTTCGAGAGGTGAGCGATGATCGATACCTCTTAGAGGGCTACTGTTCTTCTCCTCTACAAGTTCAACGATAGTTGATTTCCCATCCCCGACGACATTGGCTGCCCGTCGCAGGAGGACAGCTTGGGTTTGACCATCGAGAACGAAAAAGCGGTATTCAGTCCCAGCTATATATTCCTCAACAAGAATGCTTTTGTCCTCGGCGAAGGCTAGCTCGACAGCTCTTTGGTAATCGCTTGGACTAGCACCATACCTAAAAATAGAAATTCCTAAACCGAAATTCGTGCTCTTGGGTTTGATGACAATAGGCTTGTCACGAAAGCGCGCGTAAGCCTCTAGGGCAGTATCAGGATAATCAAACTTGGCACCATCGGGGACAGGGAATCCATTTTGGCTGAGGAGTTTCTTGGTGACCGTTTTATTTTCCATGGCTAGTGGCACAATAAAACTATCTTTGGCTGTCATGTTCCCATTCTTAACATATTCAATATGTTGACCTACAGAAAGTTTTAAGAATTGATCATTTTCATCGAGAATTTCTAGGTTGATTCCCTTTTGGATAACATCGAACATGATGAGCTGGGTGGATAGTTCCATCGTTTCAAAGCCTTTGAGAGCATAAGGAGCTTGCCAGGCTAGGTCGCTGAATGTTTGCCCTTGTTTTTGGCCAAATTTTTCTAAAGACAGGTTATCAATATTCTTATAGAGACGACCACCGATTGTTAAATAAGGGTCAGCAAGCTGATCTTCGATTCTATCAACCAAATCACGGTAGTAGGTTTTTAGATGAAAATGTTCAATTAATGCACGTAGAGCCTCGATGATTAGTCGAGTGTTGGTCATCTCAGGTAGAGGTTCTAACGGATTAGCTATGGCAATCTTTTCATTCATTTGATGGGCTAGTTCCAGCTCTTGGTCAACCTCCAAAGGGGCTGGTAGCCAGAGCAGGGCTAAGGCTAAGAGATGAATAGTATCAAGAGTCTCTTGACTGATTCCGAGCGGTTCAAAAGGATTGAGGTCAAAACAACGAAATTCCAGATAGGTAATGCCTTGCTTCAGAAAATCTCGGCTGTATTTAGCACCGCGTAGGCGAACAGGAGAGTAAAATTCTTTTTCTGCAATCAAAGAGCCATCGGCGACACAGGATTCAATATCGGCAGTATACTGTTGGAGACTGCTGTAAGAGATTTTGACCTGATCCTTGTTGACATAGCCATACTGGCTATTGCGAATGGAGCGCATAGGGCGTTGGAAATCTTCATCAAAGAAGCCTTTTTCAGCGATTGGGCTCGCTCCATAAAGATAGGTTAAAAGCCAACGATACTTGATGAAATTTTGAGCTAGTTTCAAGTAGAGATCATTCTTGAATTCGAGGAAATCTTCATAATCGCTTTGTTCAAAAAGTTGGGACAAAAGGTCTTTACCCAGCCCAAAATTATAGTGAATCCCCGACATGGACTGAAGTCGCTTGCCATAGGTCTGAGCTAGGTGTTGACGATAGTGGCGTTCAAACTCATCATCTAGCTGGGCGATAACAATTTCTGCCTCACTGACTCGCGGAGGCATGGACAGAGGCCAGAGATAGTCTTCTTTAGACAGGGAACGTCCGGCAACATCGGTGATTGCCTTTAAAAAACGCCTAGCTTCTTGGGTGGAATGAGCGATTGGTGTGATTAGCTCTAACTGAGGCTCACTATAATCGGTCTGAATATAGGGGTGAAAGCTTCTCGCTCCCAAGACCGGAGGATGCTCCCTATGTGATAATTTTTGCGATTTTCGGTCGATGCGCAAACTTTCATGCTCTATCCCAAAAGTTCCTTCTAAGATTGGTAAATTGCTGGGACTGCCTTGTAAAAGGTTATCAAGATTCATAAGAGTGTTCTCCTTATGGATATTAATTGATGGCGATAATCTGAATAATAGCCCACTATACACTGAATCCCCCGTAAAAACAAACTTCCGCTATATTTTGATAAGAATTTTCGCGATACCCGAACTATCACTTTTTTGATTAAAGGCAGCAAAGTTCGGTTTTTGCTTGTAAAAAATAGAATATTTAGTCATCCCTTCATCTTTTGTTCATTTTATCTTGGTTTTCTTGAAAAATAATCAGAAATTTCTTATAATAAGGTGTTGTAGAAAACCGACAGGTGAGATTCCTGCGTCTTATTTCTAGAAAGGTAAGAGATCCCTATATTAGGGTTCTCCAAAGTATGAATATATGACATCAGTAGTAGTTGTAGGGACCCAATGGGGTGACGAAGGTAAAGGAAAGATTACTGATTTTTTGAGTCAGGATGCTGAGGTAGTCGCTCGTTATCAAGGTGGTGATAATGCTGGTCATACTATCGTGATTGATGGTAAAAAATTTAAACTACATTTGATTCCATCTGGTATCTTTTTCTCAGATAAGCTCTCTGTCATCGGTAATGGTGTTGTAATCAATCCCAAATCTTTAGTTGAAGAGTTGGACTATCTGCATAAAAAAGGAATCAATACAGATAATTTGCGCATCTCAGACCGTGCTCATGTGATTTTGCCTTACCATATTAAATTGGATCAGCTGCAGGAAGCTGCTAAGGGAGACAATAAGATTGGAACAACCAACAAGGGCATCGGTCCAGCTTATATGGACAAGGCTGCGCGTGTTGGTATTCGTATTGCGGATCTTTTGGATAAGGATATCTTTGAAGAGCGTTTGAAAACTAATTTAGCTGATAAGAATCGCCTCTTTAATAAGATGTATGAATGCGAAGAAATTGCCTTTGAAGACATCTTCCAAGAATATTATGACTACGGGCAACTAATTAAAAGATACGTGACAGACACATCCGTTATTCTTAATGATGCTTTAGACAAGGGCAAGCGTGTGCTTTTTGAAGGTGCTCAGGGTGTTATGCTTGATATTGATCAAGGCACCTATCCTTTTGTAACCTCATCCAACCCCGTAGCTGGTGGTGTCACTATTGGCTCTGGTGTTGGACCAAGTAAGATTAATAAGGTTGTCGGCGTCTGCAAGGCTTACACGAGCCGTGTTGGTGATGGCCCCTTCCCTACTGAACTCTTTGATCAGGTTGGCGATCGCATCCGTGAAATTGGTCATGAATATGGGACGACAACAGGTCGTCCGCGCCGTGTTGGTTGGTTTGACTCAGTGGTTATGCGTCACAGTCGCCGTGTCTCAGGAATTACCAATCTCAGTCTCAATTCTATTGATGTCCTTTCTGGACTTGATAGGGTTAAAATTTGTGTGGCCTATAATCTAGATGGTCAGCGGATTGATCACTATCCAGCAAGTTTAGAGCAACTCAAACGTTGTCAACCCATTTATGAAGAATTACCTGGCTGGTCAGAAGATATCACTGATTGTCGCAGTCTGGATGAACTTCCTGAAAATGCCCGTAACTATGTTCGCCGCGTTGGTGAATTGGTTGGTGTTCGGATTTCAACCTTCTCTGTTGGTCCAGATCGCGATCAAACTAATATTCTCGAAAGTGTTTGGGCGAATATTTAAAAAATGGATTATTATAATAAATAAGGAAAGAAGTCAGCATAATTTATGATGACTTCTTTCCTTATAGTTTTATCTTTTTGCCATAGTGACAAAGGTGAATTTATCTGGACGGTAGCTGATTGTTCCGTATTGAAAAAGCTGGCCGTTGGATAAATAAGTCATACTGGTAACGACAGCCACCATCTTGTAATCCCCTAAATCCATATTTTTAAGTTCTTCCTTGTTAGCATAGCGAAAGGAAATTTCACGTCTTGAATGGGTAATGCGCAAGCCTAACTGATTTTCTAAATATTGGTAAATAGAGCTCTCGGCAATCGTCTTGTTCAGATAAGGTACCACGCGCCGATCAAAGTAGGAGAGTTCAAATTCGATACGCTCTCCACCAATGATACGACTGCGGCCAACACGATAAAAATCCACGCTGTCATCTACCTTAAAGATATCCATGATTTCTTTTTCACCTTGGATAATATAGAGGTTATCTAATTGTGTTTGAATATCAAGGCTGTCATCGCGGTTGAGTTCATCTGAGGTCTTGATTTCAGAGAGATAATTATTTTTAGTCCGACCGTGTTCCATGACAATTGAATTGCGGCCACGCATCTTTTGAATGTAGCCGTCTAATTCTAGGAGTGAAAGCGCCTTGCGGATAGTATCTTTGGAAAAACCATAGACTTCCATCAGCTCATTCTCAGTTGGTAATTCCTGATTGGGCTGTAGACTCCCCTCTTCAATCTGTTTTTTGATGTCCTCATAGACTAATTTGTACTTACTCATAATATTAATTCCTTTGATAAGATAGTTTAATTTTACCATAAATTCTTTTAAAAAACAGCAGAATACGTATCCAGAAATTAATAATCAAAAGAATTACGTAAAACTATTGACAAAAGCAATCGCTTTCACTATAATAAAATAGCAAAAGTTCAGAAAGGATTAGAGATATGGCAAAACGAAAAAGTGGCGTCCTAATGCATATTACATCATTGGCTGGCAAACGGGGAATCGGCTCTTTCGGCCGGTCAGCTTATGACTTTGTTGATTTTTTGGTGGAGACCAAACAGACCTACTGGCAGATTTTACCGTTGACAACAACTAGTTATGGAGACTCCCCTTACCAATCTTTTTCAGCGATAGCAGGGAACACTAATCTCATTGATTTAGATTTTTTAATCGCGGATGGTTGGTTAAAAGAATCGGATCTGCAAGGTATTAATTTTGGAGATTATCCGGAGGAAGTGGACTACGGGCTTCTCTTCAGGGTGCGTAGACCCCTTTTAGAAAAAGCAGCTAGAACCTTTTTAGCAAATGCAAATGCGCTTGCTAATTTGGCTGCTTTTGAAGCAGAAAATAAGTCTTGGCTTCAAGATTATGCGGAGTTCATGGCCATCAAAGAGCACTTTGATCAAAAGGCACTACAAAATTGGGATGACAGCAAGGCTATTTTGCGCGATGAGAGTACACTGACTAAGCTTCGTCAGAACTTAGCAGAGATTATAGATTATCACAAGGTAACCCAGTTCTTTTTCTTTCAGCAATGGCAAGCCCTTAAGAGCTATGCGAATAAAGCGGGGATTCAAATTATTGGTGATATGCCCATCTATGTTTCTGCCGATAGTGTTGAAATGTGGACCATGCCTGAGCTCTTTAAAACAGATAGCAATCGTAAACCACTTTATGTTGCGGGTGTTCCTGCTGATGAGTTTAGTGATGAAGGTCAGTACTGGGGTAACCCTATCTACGATTGGCCGGCGCATAAGACCAGTGGCTACGCTTGGTGGATCTATCGCATTAAAGAAAGTCTTAAACTCTACGATCTAATTCGTATTGACCATTTTAAAGGCTTCTCGGATTTCTGGCAAGTTGATGCCAGCCAAAACACAGCCAGATATGGCAACTGGCAGCCTGGTCCAGGTTACGATCTCTTTCGTGCTATTAAAAATGAGTTGGGAGAGCTGCCAATCATTGCAGAAAACCTCGGCTATATTGATGAAAAAGCTGAAAAACTTTTGGCAGATACGGCTTTTCCGGGTATGAAGATTTTGGAATTTGGCCTGCAAGGGCCAGATGAGAACAACCTTGATTTGCCGCATTTTTATACAAGCAATTCCATCGCTTATACAGGAACGCATGACAATGAGGTAGTCCGAGGATGGTATGAAAATCTATCTGAGCAAGCGCGCATCTATACTGATGCTTACACTCATCGTTCGGCCGGAGAACCGGTCACTCAAGCCTTGCTTCGCACCTTATATGCCAGTGTCAGCGATGTTGTGATTGCTACGATGCAGGACATTTTGGACCTACCGGCCAACACTCGAATGAATACGCCTAATACTGTTGGCAACAACTGGAAATGGCGGATGACAACTGATCAATTAACCAGAGATCGCAAGGAATTTTTAAAAGAGATTACAGAACGTTACCATAGGGGGAGAACATTATGACAGTTACACAATTTATTGAAGAAAGTAAAGGAGCTAAATTAGCAGATCTCAGTGATAAAGATATTTATTTAGGGCTGATGGATTATGTTAAGGAGCGCTCTAGTCAACTGCCTAAAAATACTGCTAAACGCAAGGTTTACTATATCTCAGCAGAATTCCTCATCGGGAAACTGCTCTCCAACAATCTAATCAACCTCGGCATTTATCAAGAAGTCAAGGATGAATTAGCGGCAGCTGGAAAGTCTATCGCACAAATTGAGGATGCTGAGCTTGAGCCTTCTTTGGGGAATGGTGGTCTGGGACGGCTAGCTTCTTGCTTCATTGATTCCATGTCTACACTAGGTATCAATGGTGAAGGAGTTGGTTTAAACTATCACTGCGGTCTCTTCAAACAGGTCTTTCGCAATCATCAACAAGAAGCAGAAGCAAATTACTGGATTGAAGATGATTCTTGGTTGCTGCCAACGGATATTAGTTATGAAGTACCTTTTCGCGATTTCACTCTGAAATCCCGTCTGGATCGTATCGCTGTTTTGGGCTACCATAAGGACACTAAGAATTATCTTAATCTCTTTGATATTGATGGCTTGGATTATGGACTAATCCATGATGGTATTGCCTTTGATAAGACAGAAATTACTAAAAATTTGACTCTCTTCCTTTACCCAGATGACTCTGACCGCAACGGGGAACTTTTGCGGATCTATCAACAATATTTCATGGTGTCAAATGCTGCTCAGCTTCTAATTGATGAGGCCTTGGAACGTGGTTCTAACCTGCATGATCTAGCTGACTATGCCTATATTCAAATCAATGATACTCACCCTTCAATGGTTATTCCGGAATTGATTCGTCTTTTGACAGAAAAACATAGTATTGATTTTGATGAGGCTGTTACCATCGTCTCTAAGATGGTAGGCTATACCAATCATACTATTCTGGCTGAAGCTTTGGAAAAATGGCCTTTGGACTACCTCAATGAAGTTGTTCCTCAATTAGTAATAATCATTGAAAAACTTGATGCCTTGATTCGATCTAAAGTTAGTGACCCGGCTGTTCAAATTATCGATGATCAAAAGCGTGTCCATATGGCTAATATGGATATTCACTTCTCAACAAGTGTCAATGGTGTTGCGGCCTTACACACAGAGATTTTGAAATCTAGTGAATTAAAGCCTTTTTATGATCTCTATCCTGACAAATTCAACAACAAGACCAATGGGATTACCTTCCGCCGTTGGCTGGAATTTGCTAATCAAGATTTAGCTTCCTATATCAAAGAATTGATTGGAGACGATTACCTGAGCGATGCCACTAAATTAGAAAAGCTGTTGGCTTTTGCGGACGATGAGACAGTACAGAAGCGTTTAGCAGAGATTAAATTCCAAAATAAATTGGCTCTCAAGCGCTATCTTAAAGAAAATAAGGGCATTGATCTGGATGAAAACTCCATCATTGACACCCAGATTAAGCGTTTCCACGAATACAAACGCCAGCAAATGAATGCTCTCTACGTTATCCATAAGTATTTGGAAATTAAGCGGGGACACCTGCCGAAACGTAAGATTACAGTTATTTTCGGTGGTAAGGCAGCTCCAGCTTACATTATAGCGCAGGACATTATTCACTTAATTCTTAGCTTATCTGAACTAATCAATAATGATCCTGAGGTTAGCCCATATCTCAATGTTTACTTGGTTGAAAACTATAATGTAACAGTTGCTGAACATCTGATTCCAGCAACAGATATTTCTGAACAAATTTCCTTGGCTTCTAAAGAAGCTTCAGGAACTGGTAATATGAAGTTCATGCTCAATGGTGCCCTTACCCTTGGGACTATGGATGGTGCTAATGTAGAGATTGCTGAACTGGCTGGCAAGGATAATATTTATACTTTCGGTCAAGATTCTGACACCATCATTGATCTCTACACTAATCAGGCTTATGTTGCTAAAGACTATTATGAGGGCGACGAGGTTATTAAAGAAGCTGTGGACTTTATTGTCAGTCAAGACTTGTTAGCTATTGGCGATAGCAAACGATTAAAACGTCTTCATCAAGAGTTAGTCAATAAGGATTGGTTCATGACCTTGATTGACCTCAAAGACTATATTGCCGTTAAGGAAAAGATGTTAGCTGATTATCAAGACCAAAAGACTTGGAATCGCAAGGTGATTAAAAATATTGCCAGGGCTGGCTTCTTCTCATCAGATCGGACTATCGCTCAGTACAATGAAGATATCTGGCACAGTCATTAGGTCCTTAGTAATCAAAGGTTGATCGGGATAAATTACAGAAAAAAAGTCAAGAAATAAAAATAATTACGGAAAACATATTGACATAAGAAAACGTTTACATTATAATTGAACTATGATTTAGGAGAAAGGATGCTCAGATGAATCTATTAACCTTAAATGTTCATGCTTGGTTAGAGGAAGATCAAGAGGCGAAAATTCGGTATCTAGCGGATGTTATCGCAGAAAAAGATTACGATGTTATCGCGCTCCAAGAGGTTAACCAGAGCATCTCAGCTCCAAAGGTCATGGGAGAGGTGAGATCAGATAATTACGGAATAGTTTTACTCGACCTTCTTAAAGAAAAAGGGATCACCGATTATCATTATTATTGGTCGCCTTCTCATATTGGTTATGATGTTTATGAAGAAGGTGTCGCTCTTCTAACTAGGGATAAGGTTCTGGAAGTTGAAAATTTTTACACCTCTAAGAGTCAGGATATGCACACCATTGACTCACGCAAGATTATCAAACTTCAGCTAGAAGTTGATAATCAAGTCTTAGAAATTTACAGCTGCCACATGAATCTACCCAGCAGTCGGATTGAAAACCAGCAGGATAACCTCCAACGACTGGTTCAACATTCGGACTTTTCCGGTCTCAAGATTTTTTTAGGTGATTTTAATACCGACGCTATTGGTAGTCCGCAGGCCTACCAAGTGATTTTGGATCAGGGGCTGCTGGATACCTATCAGTTGGCTCAAGAGAAGGATGATGGTATCACCGCCTCTAAAGCTATTGATGGCTGGGCAGATCAGCTAGAAGGGAAACGTTTAGATTATGTCTTCCTCAACCAAGAGCGGTCGGTTTCAGCCAGTAGAGTCATCTTTAATAATCGTTATAAACAGGTCGTCTCAGATCATTTTGGTCTTGAGGTTACCATAAATATTTAAAAGGAGTAGCTTAAATGAAAAACATTAAAAGCTTAGCTAGCTTCGAATTTTGGCAAAAATTCGGTAAAAGTCTTATGGTGGTTATCGCTGTCATGCCTGCCGCAGGACTCATGATTAGCATCGGTAACTCACTTGCCTTGATTGATCCTAACAACACTTTGTTGGCACAGGTTTCCAATCTGATTGCCCAACTCGGTTGGGGATTCTTGAATAACCTGCACCTCTTATTTGCATTAGCTATCGGTGGTAGTTGGGCCAAGGAACGTGCTGGTGGTGCTTTTGCGGCTGGTATTGCCTTTATTCTTATCAACTTAATCACGGGTAATTTTTATGGTGTTACTATTGAAATGTTAGGTGATAAGAGTGATGCAACGGTTCATACAGTTTTTGGAGGAACTGTTCCCGTGGCTAACTACTTTATCAATGTTCTGGGACAACCAGCTCTTAACATGGGTGTTTTTGTTGGTATCATTGCTGGTTTTGTTGGTGCTACCGCCTATAACAAATACTACAACTATCGCAAACTCCCAGATGTGCTATCTTTCTTTAACGGAAAACGTTTCGTACCATTTGTTGTTATTTTACGTTCTCTTATTGTTGGTATTGTCTTGGCTATCTTCTGGCCTTTGGTTCAATCTGCTATAAATGGCTTCGGTCAATGGTTGGCCAACTCAAAAGATACAGCTCCATTCTTGGCGCCATTCCTCTATGGTACCTTGGAACGCTTGCTCTTACCTTTCGGATTGCACCATATGATTACCGTCCCAGTCAACTATACCTCACTGGGTGGAACTTACCATGCTATAGTTGATGGTAAGACTGTAACTGGGCAAGATCCTCTCTGGTTAGCTTGGATTACTGACCTTATCCATACTAAAAGTAGTGATCCAGATACTTATAAACATTTGTTGGCAACTGTAACACCAGCTCGCTTTAAAGTTGGTCAAATGATTGGCTCATCTGGTACGCTTATGGGACTGTCTCTTGCGATGTATCGCAACGTTGACCCTGATAAACGTAAAAAGTATTCAGCTATGTTTATTTCAACAGCAGCAGCAACCTTCTTGACAGGGGTTACCGAACCAATTGAGTTCATGTTCATGTTTGTTGCAATGCCACTCTACGCTGTTTATGCTGTTGTTCAAGGGATTACCTTTGCTCTTGCTGACCTTGTCCCTCTTCGTCTCCATTCGTTCGGGAACATTGAGTTACTTATCCGTACACCAATGGCTATTCAAGCAGGCCTTCTTGGAGATGTGATTAACTTTATTATTGTAAGTATTCTTTCAGGAGTCGTGATGTATTTCATCGCTGACTTCATGATTAAAAAATTCAATTACGCAACTCCAGGTCGTAATGGTAATTACGATGATATGGATGCAGCTGAAACAATTGATGCTGTTGGTAATCCAGAAACAGCTGATGCCAACTCACAAACCGTCCAAATCGTTAACCTCCTTGGTGGTGCATCTAATATCGAAGATGTAGATGCTTGTATGACTCGTCTTCGTGTCACCGTCAAAGATATGACTAAAGTCGGTAATGAAGATAACTGGAAAAAAGCTGGGGCTATGGGTCTGGTACTTAAAGACTCAGGTGTACAAGCTGTTTACGGTCCAAAAGCTGATATCTTAAAATCTGATATTCAAGACTTGCTTGATTCAGGTGTTGTTATTCCAAAAATTGATTTTTCAGATGTTCAAGAAGAAAGCACAGGCGCTGTTAATTACAAGGGCATCACTGAAGTTGTTGAAGCTGTTGCTGATGGTGAGGTTCTTTCAATCACAGATGTACATGATCAAGTCTTTGCTGGTAAGATGATGGGTGATGGTTTTGCTATTGAACCTGAAAATGGTAATGTCTTTTCTCCGGTAGCAGGTACTGTTACAACAGTTTTCCCTACTAAACACGCTTTTGGTCTCTTGACAGATGGGGGTCTTGAAGTTCTTGTTCATATTGGACTTGATACTGTTGCCCTTAATGGTGCGCCGTTCTCAGTTAAAGTTACTGAGGGACAACAGGTTAAAGCAGGTGACCTTCTTGCAGTAGTAGATCTTGATGCTGTTAAATCGGCAAATCGTGAAACTACAATTGTTGTGGCCTTCACTAATACCGCTGAAATCAAATCTGTAGAATTAACAAGAACAGGTGGAGTCACAGCTAATACAGCTGTTGCCAAAGTTGAACTTTAAAAAGCCTTATATTAAAGGCGATAAAGAGGTTGGTAATCCAGCCTTTTTATTATTCTCAAAGAATTTGTTAGGAAAGAATGAGAACCTATCTATAGAAAGGTTTTCTTGGAATTTATTACAGACTGAGCAAGGTGACAAGCCGCTTTTATTTTGTTAAAATAATGAAGCTAAATTAGAAGCTAAGAACTTTATTCTAGACTTCATACTATCAAGGAGCGGAACAGCAAAAAATATGACAGATTATCCTATCAAGTATCGCTTGATTAAAAAGGAAAAGCATACTGGAGCGCGCTTAGGAGAAATTATTACGCCTCATGGGACCTTTCTAACCCCTATGTTTATGCCGGTTGGAACTCAGGCAACTGTTAAGACACAATCACCAGAAGAACTTAAGGAGATGGGGGCAGGAATCATCCTTGCCAACACCTATCATTTGTGGCTGCGTCCTGGCGATGACTTGATTGCTGAAGCCGGTGGACTTCATAAATTTATGAATTGGAACCAAGCGATTCTTACTGATAGCGGTGGTTTTCAGGTTTATTCTTTGGCGGATAGCCGCAATATTACAGAAGAAGGTGTAACCTTTAAAAACCATTTGAATGGTGCCAAAATGTTTTTATCGCCCGAGAAGGCTATCTCAATTCAAAATAATTTGGGCTCAGATATTATGATGAGTTTTGACGAATGTCCGCAATTTTATCAGCCCTATGATTATGTTAAGAAGTCTATTGAGCGTACCAGTCGCTGGGCTGAGCGTGGTTTAAAGGCGCATCGTCGTCCCCATGATCAGGGTCTCTTTGGGATTGTACAAGGAGCAGGTTTTGAAGATTTACGACGTCAATCTGCGCGAGACTTGGTCAGCATGGATTTTCCGGGCTATTCTATCGGAGGCTTAGCAGTAGGAGAAACTCATGCAGAAATGAATGCCGTTTTAGACTTTACTACTCCACTTTTACCTGAAAATAAGCCTCGATATCTGATGGGGGTTGGTGCTCCCGATAGTTTAATTGATGGAGTGATTCGAGGAGTTGATATGTTTGACTGTGTTTTACCGACTCGCATTGCTCGTAACGGAACCTGTATGACTAGTCAAGGACGTTTAGTTGTGAAAAATGCAGTCTTTGCTAGAGATTTTGGTCCCTTGGATCCCGACTGTGATTGTTACACTTGCCGTAATTACAGCCGTGCTTATCTGCGTCATCTGCTTAAGGCCGATGAAACCTTCGGTATTCGCTTAACAAGTTATCACAATCTTTATTTCTTGATCAATCTGATGAAAAAGGTTCGTCAGGCTATTCTCGGCGATAACCTCTTAGAATTTCGTCAAGATTTTATTGAACGCTATGGTTATGGTAAAAATAATCGTAATTTTTAAATGATTTTTCTATTCTTAAAGCTGGAACTGCAGTCCAGTTTTTTTGAATTCCAATAGTTAACCATATATAATAAATTGGTTGACAAATAAATTCTAATACTTTATACTGCTAATAGATTAGTTAAGAAAGTATTAAGTAGACTAGCCTTAAAAAGGTTAGAAATTTTTGTATAAGGAGCTATCATGAAGACAAAAGATTTTGTTGCTATTGCAATGATGGCAGCCCTATTAGCTGTCCTGGGTCTGCTTCCAGCTATTCCCTTGGGTTTTATACCAGTCCCTATTGTCCTCCAAAATTTAGGTGTCATGTTGGCAGGTGTTCTTTTGGGTGGTAAGAGAGGAAGTTTGGCACTTCTTCTTTTCTTGGTTATTGGTTTGGTCCTTCCGTTTTTTTCGGGAATGAATACCACCTTAAAGGTTATGGTTGGACCGACCGCGGGTTATATCTGGGCGTGGATTTTTGTCCCTCCGCTTATGTCCTGGGGCTTATCCGCTCTCAAAACTAGAAAGTTTTTACCAGTCTTTTTTATTATCTGGTTATCAGGTGTTCTCTTTGTAGATCTCAGCGGTGGTCTTTACTTGTCTCTTTATTCGGGTATACCTCTCAAGACAGCCCTCATCAGTAGTAATCTTGTTTTTATCCCTGGAGATAGTCTTAAAGCCTTGTTAACCACGGCAGTGGCCCTTCGTTTAGATAGGGCAAATCTTTTTAAACCATTCTTGGGAAATTTCAATCGTTTCAAAGACTGATGCAGGGTTGACTTGAGTCCCTGAATAGAATGTTTTTGCCTGTTGACAAGCTCTGTTTTCAGTAATAGAATAGTAGTATTAAACAAAAAAAGGAGTTTGTTGTGAAGACTAGAAAAGAATTGAAGGAGCAGGCTAAAACAGCCCTGCGTGGTAACTGGCCATGGGCTATAGGCGTCTTTCTCTTACCGATCTTGGTATTGGGGGTGATATTTTTTGCCTTATCAGCAGTTATCAATATGATTTGGAATATAGTGACATCTGATCCGTCAACTTCCTCTGGTGTTGTTGCAATCTTTATTATTATGACCTTTCTGATGGTGGCTCTTTTTACCTTCCTTGCTACTATCGGTATTGGTGTCGGCGTCAGCTATGCTTATTTAGATCTCATCCGCGGACGTAAACGTTCTTTTCGAGAAGCTGCTACCTATGCTTTTAAGGGACAACATTTTGATAGCATTTTTGGTGTATGGTTGGTGAACCTCTTCTATGTCTGTCTCTGGTCTCTACTCCTTATAATTCCTGGTTGGGTCAAGGCTTATTCTTATTCACAGTCATTCTTTATCCTAAAGGATGATATGGACCAAGACAAGGGAATTACGACAACTTCAGCGATTACTAAGAGTCGTCTTTTGATGGAAGGCCACAAGAAGGAACTCTTTCTCTTAAACTTAAGCTTTATCGGTTGGTATTTCTTGGCAGGGTTAATAGGAGGACTGGGCTGTCTAATCTTGATACCTTATCATGCAACGACACTGGCTGCTTTTTACGAAAATTTACTAGAGCAAGAACGTCCTAAGGAGCTTGATGTCTTGGAAGAAAAGCTTGCGGAAATTAAAGTGGAGTCTGATCAAGCAATGGCAGAATACCAGCTGCAAGAAGCTGAGAAAAAAGCTGAGAAGGCAAAAGCTCATTCTGATAAGATAACCAAAAAATTAGCAGCTCAAAAAGATAGAGAAGAAAAACGTCTTGAAAAAGTTGCTGAAAAACGTGAAAGAAGAGAGGAAAAAGCAGCTAAAAAAGGGAAGCCGGCTAAGAAATCGACTAAAAAAGTAGAATCCTCTGAGAAAGAGGAGCCGGCCGTGTCTAAGAAAGAAACTCAAGATAAAGTGACAGATGGGATTTCATCTGATGAAAAAGATGCTTCACCAAAAGACAGGGAAGAAAAGGTGAGTAGCAAAGCTCAACCTAAGGCTAATCAATCAAGTTCTAAAAAACCAAAATCGAAATCGAAGAAATCTTCCAAGAAAAAATCAAAAAAACGCAAATAGTATAAAAGACTGGGACTTCATCTCAGCCTTTTATATTGGAGTTTGGATCGATATAATCCCAAGAAATTCGGGTCTAAATATGCTATAATAAATTGACTAATTTACAGGAGAAATGGGATGTCAGACTTGTTCAAAAAATTGATGGAACAGATAGAAATGCCGCTTGAGATGAGACAATCTCAAGCCTTTTCATCTGCAGGTATTAAGGAAGTCAAGGTTCATACGCTCAGCCGTCACTGGGAATTTCATTTTACTTTTTCAGAGATTCTACCGATTGATATTTACCGAGAGTTATCCTATCGTTTAAGGACAACATTTGAGCAGGCTGATATCAAAGCTACCTTTGATGTTGAGGTTGAAACGGTTGATTTTTCAGATCAACTGCTTCAAGAATACTACGCTGAGAGTTTTAATCTACCACTTTGTAACAGTGCCAGTTTTCGTTCATCTTTCGCTGATTTGACTGTCTTTTATGATGGCAGTCAGATTGTTATTCAAGCGCCGGCCTTTGTGAACAATGCTCATTTCAGGCAGCAGCATCTACCGCGCTTGGAGCAACAGTTTGCCCAATTTGGATTTGGAGCTGTTCGTTTTGATATTCAATCTGATGAGACTAAAACACAGGAACTACAACAGGATTTTGTCTATAGTCGTGAAAAGAAGATTGAACAAGCACAAGCAGAAAATGCCCAAGCTGTCGCCTCTTTAGAGGCCTCTATACCGACTCAGGAAGAGGTGACACCTGCTCCTCAATTTTTTGATTATAAAGAACGGGCTGCCAAGCGTCAGGCAGGTTTTGACAAGGCTGAAATCACTCCCATGATTGAGGTAGAAACCGAAGAAAATAGGATTGTTTTTGAGGGAATGGTTTTCGACGTGGAACGCCGAACAACTCGTACGGGTCGCCATATCATCAGTTTTAAAATGACCGACTACACCTCTTCTTTTGCGATGCAAAAGTGGGCCAAAGATGATGCCGATCTCAAAAAATACGATATGATTGCTAAGGGAGCCTGGCTGCGTGTACGTGGGAATATTGAAAATAATCAATGGACCAAGACCTTGACCATGAATGTTCAAGATGTTAAGGAGATAATCCATAAAGAACGTAAGGATATGATGCCAGATGGTCAAAAGCGGGTTGAATTCCATGCTCATACCAACATGTCCACAATGGATGCTTTACCCACTGTTGAACAGTTGATTGACAAGGCTGCGAGCTGGGGTCATACTGCTGTAGCTATTACAGACCATGCTAATGTTCAAAGTTTCCCTCACGGCTACCATCGAGCTAAGAAGGCTGGTATCAAAGCGATTTTTGGTCTTGAGGCCAATATCGTAGAAGACAGTGTACCAATTACTTATAATGAGGTGCCTCTGGATCTTCATGAAACTACCTATGTCGTTTTTGACGTGGAAACGACAGGTTTGTCTGCGGTCAATAATGATCTGATTCAAATCGCCGCTTCTAAAATGCATAAGGGTAATATTATTGACCAATTTGATGAATTCATCAATCCGGGTCATTCCTTGAGTCAATTCACAACAGATTTGACCGGTATAACAGACAATCACTTAAAAGATGCCAAGCCTCTATCGCAGGTTCTGCAAGAGTTTCAAGATTTCTGCCAAGATACGGTTCTTGTCGCTCACAATGCTACCTTTGACGTAGGTTTTATGAATGCTAACTATGAGCGTTATAACCTACCTTTGATTACGCAGCCGGTGATTGATACTTTGGAATTCGCTCGCAATCTTTATCCAGAATACAAGCGGCATGGTTTGGGCCCTTTAACTAAGCGTTTCCAAGTTGCACTTGATCATCACCACATGGCCAATTATGATGCTGAAGCAACCGGTCGCCTGCTCTTTATTTTTATCAAGGAAGCATGTGAAAATCGGGGCATAACTAATCTTGCGGATCTCAATACTAAACTGATTGCCAAGGATTCTTACAAGAAGGCACGTGTCAAACATGCAACAATCTACGTTCAAAATCAGACCGGTCTGAAAAACATGTTCAAGCTAGTTAGCCTATCTAATGTTAGCTATTTTGAGGGTGTCGCACGAATTCCTCGGACGGTTCTCAATGCTCACCGTGAAGGCTTGCTCCTAGGAACAGCTTGTCCAGAAGGGGAGGTTTTTGATGCAGTACTTTCCTCGGGAGTTGATAAGGCTGTGGAGCTTGCTCAATACTATGATTTCATCGAAGTTATGCCCCCAGCTATTTATCAACCGTTGGTCGCTCGTGGACTCATTAATGGTGAAGAAGGCATTCATCAAGTTATAAAGGATTTGATAGAGGTGGGACGCCGTCTCAATAAGCCTGTTTTAGCAACGGGAGACGTTCACTATCTAGAACCGGAAGATGAAATTTACCGTGAAATCATAGTGCGTAGTTTGGGGCCTGGTGCTATGATTAATCGCAGTATCGGCCGCGGTGAGGATGCCCAACCAGCTCCTCTACCCAAGGCTCATTTCCGAACAACCAACGAGATGCTGGATGATTTTTCTTTCCTTGGTAAAGACTTGGCTTATGAAATAGTCGTAACCAATACTCAAAACTTTGCGGACGGTTTTGAAGTGATTGAGGTGGTTAAAGAGGACCTCTATACGCCTTATATTGAAAAAGCGGAAGAAACAGTAGCGGAATTAACTTATCAAAAAGCATTTGAAATCTACGGAGATCCCCTGCCGGATATTGTTGATTTGCGGATTGAAAAAGAATTGACTTCCATTTTGGGGAATGGTTTTGCTGTAATTTACCTAGCTTCACAGATGCTGGTTGAACGCTCCAACAAACGTGGTTACCTAGTAGGTTCGCGAGGGTCTGTTGGCTCGAGTTTTGTCGCTACTATGATCGGTATCACAGAGGTCAACCCTATGCCGCCACACTATGTTTGTCCGTCTTGCCAGTATTCAGAATTCATTTCAGACGGTTCTGTCGGCTCTGGTTTTGATCTCCCAGATAAACTCTGCCCCAACTGCAATCATAAATTAGCCAAAGATGGTCACGATATTCCCTTTGAAACCTTCTTGGGATTTGATGGGGACAAGGTTCCCGATATTGATTTGAACTTCTCGGGTGATGATCAACCGTCCGCCCACTTAGACGTTCGTGATATCTTTGGTGAAGAGTATGCCTTTCGTGCGGGGACCGTTGGTACTGTAGCAGAAAAGACAGCTTATGGTTTTGTTAAAGGTTATGAACGTGACTACAATAAATATTACCGAGATGCTGAAGTTGATCGTCTGGCTATGGGATCTGCCGGTGTTAAACGGACAACCGGCCAACACCCAGGTGGTATAGTGGTTATTCCTAACTATATGGATGTCTACGATTTCACCCCTGTGCAGTATCCAGCTGATGATACAACGGCCGAATGGCAGACAACCCACTTTAACTTCCACGATATTGATGAAAATGTTCTTAAACTGGATATTCTAGGCCACGATGACCCCACCATGATTCGTAAATTGCAGGATCTATCAGGGATTGATCCAACAGATATTCCGGCTGATGATCCGGAAGTCATGAAACTTTTTTCTGGAACGGATGTTTTAGGTGTCACTGAGGAGCAAATTGGTACACCGACAGGAATGCTGGGAATTCCAGAATTTGGAACTAACTTTGTTCGAGGAATGGTTAATGAAACCCATCCGACTACTTTTGCTGAATTGCTTCAACTTTCTGGACTCTCGCATGGAACAGATGTTTGGCTCGGGAATGCTCAAGATTTAATCAAGGAAGGAATTGCAGACCTGTCAACAGTTATCGGCTGTCGGGATGATATCATGGTCTATCTGATGCATGCTGGTCTTGAGCCTAAAATGGCCTTTAATATTATGGAGCGAGTACGTAAGGGTATGTGGCTAAAAATCTCCGAAGAAGAACGTAATGGCTATATTCAAGCCATGAGGGATAATAATGTACCTGATTGGTATGTCGAGTCCTGCGGTAAGATTAAATACATGTTCCCAAAAGCTCACGCAGCAGCTTATGTTATGATGGCCCTGCGTGTCGCCTATTTCAAAGTTCATCATCCAATCTACTATTACTGCGCTTATTTCTCCATTCGTGCCAAGGCCTTTGAGTTAAAAACTATGAGTGCTGGCTTGGATGCTGTCAAGGCTCGTATGGAAGATATCACCAACAAACGTCGCAATAGCGAGGCTTCTAATGTTGAAAATGATCTCTTTACAACCTTAGAAATTGTCAATGAAATGCTGGAACGCGGTTACAAATTTGGCCAGTTGGATCTCTATAACAGCGATGCCATCGAATTTAAAATCGAAAGAGATACATTGATACCACCATTCGTTGCTATGGATGGTCTAGGGGAAAATGTCGCCAAGCAGATTGTAGCCAGTCGCCAAGAAGGAGAATTCTTATCTAAGACCGAATTGCGCAAACGTGGAGGTTTGTCAGCAACTCTGGTCGAAAAAATGGATGAAATGGGAATCCTAGGTGACCTACCGGAGGATAACCAACTCTCGCTTTTTGATGATATTTTTTAACAATCAAGTGACTTGCTAGCCTAAACCTTTAATGTTACAATAATCAGCATTAGGTTATCTTTAGGAAAGAATAAATAATCAGGCAAATGTTCAGTATAAAATAAGTTTCAACTTAATTTTCATTATATCCTGATCAATTTAAAAGCCAAGTAAGGAGATAGCAAATGACGGAATTTAAAAATTCTGCCGTCAAGAGTATGGTTGTTATGAGAAAGGCCTTTCGCACGATTGATAGCAGAGTTTCGGGGACCTTTCGTGACTTTGATTTGACACCGGCTCAGTTCAGTGTTCTCGATGTCTTATATGCTAAAGGACCAATGCGTATCGGTGAGCTTATTAGTAGCATTTTATCAACATCTGGAAATATGACCATTGTCATTAAAAATATGGAAAAAAACGGTTGGATTAAACGTGAGGTCAGTGATGATGATGGGCGTGTTTATATTATTTCGATTACCAGAAAAGGACGAAATATTATTGAGAAAGCCCTGCCAGCCCATATCCAAGCCGTCGAAGAGACCTTTAGTATCCTGACGCCAGAAGAGCAAGAACAGCTGATTGGTTTACTTAAAAAATTTAAAACACTTAATGAATGAGCAAAATAATGGACAATTAATTTGAGTATGATATTATTACTATATAGTAATAATTCCGGAGGAGAACCAATGTCCATCATTACTAAAATTAAGGAAATGTTCAAAGGAGAACCTAAAATGAAAAATATTTTATTTGTTGTCGGATCGCTTCGTGAAGGATCCTTCAACCAACAATTGGCTGAGCAAGCTGAAAAGGCTCTTGTAGGTAAGGCTAATGTAACCTATCTTGATTGGACTCAAGTACCAATGTTTAATCAGGATCTTGAAACCCCTGTATTACCTGCTGTTCAAGCAGTTCGTGATGCTGTTAAGGCTGCAGATGCCATCTGGATTTTCTCACCAGTTTATAACTTTGCGATTCCAGGTTCTGTAAAAAATCTCTTGGATTGGTTGTCACGCGCTGAAGATCTTTCAGATCCAACAGGGGCTTCAGCTATCAATGAAAAGGTAACAACCGTTTCATTAGTAGCCAATGGTGGGCACGAACCAGCTCCAGAAATTTACCGCAATTTGATGCCGTTCATCCGCACAAATTTTGTGGATGAGCTGACTTTCTCAAAAGTTAACGATTCAGCTTGGGCTGATGGTAAGTTTATAGCGAGCGAAGATGTTTTAGCTCAGCTTAACAAACAAGCAGAAGCCGTACTTGCAGCAATTGGCTAAGACGGTAAATAACTAAGAGAATGCAAATCTGCATCTTAAATAAATAGCTCTCTGTCATGCGGACAATTAATAATAAAAGCAACGGCCTCGTTCCTCATTTCAAGAGGAGCGAGGCCGTTTAGCTTCTCTTGAAAACGTTGGTTATTGTAAAAATAGATGCAGGCATCAGTATCTGCGAGGAGTTCCTCATAGTTCTTGTAGCGTTTGAGTTCATAAGGCTCGGTCTTGAAATGGCTGAAGAATAATTCAACTGGTGTATTATCAATGCACTTTTCAACTCGTGACATGGAGCAAGTGAGTCGATAATTTAGTGGTGATCAAAGCACTCACTCATGTGAGATGTACTTGTGAGCTAGGGTCGCTATGAATAGCCAACGTAACGCCCAAATTAGCTTTTACGCCCTGTCCAGAGTTTATCATCATCAAGTAGGCTGTATTGTGTTGACTGCTATGACCGGAGAGGTAATAGGTAATCTTCTATAGCAGCCTGCTTTAACTCCGATGGGGACTTATTTCAAATACAGTTTTCCTTAAGACCTTCAATACCATCAGATGGGTACTTCCTTATCCAGTCCCTAACTGCATATCCTGAGACCTTATATTCTTTGGCTAACTATCCAACAAACTTCCCTTCTTTCTGATATCTAAAGACAAGCTCTAACTTCTGCGCAACACTCTTTGGACTTTTTTAGACATACAAAAACACTCCTTGTAGTTTCTAGTAAAATAATTTTTGCTATTTTATTGTTCACTATAAAGGGGGAGTATATTATCTGACGGGTTTGCTTTTTTTTTGCTAGTTTTAATGCTAGTAAAAAGAGACTAGAAATATATCTAGCCTCAATTGACCTATTCAATAATAAGCATACCATCTTTAATGGCGAAGGGATTACTTTCGTTGATACGGTCGTAAAATAAGATACCGTTGATATGGTCGATTTCATGTTGAACAACTATTGAATTGTAGCCACGGAGTTTAATCTTGTGTTTTTCCCCTTGTTTATCAGTGTATTCAACTGTGACGCGTGAATGGCGTACAACATATCCCGGGACTTCACGGTCAACCGAGAGACAGCCCTCACCATCACCTAGAGCAGCGTCCTGAACAGAGTGGGAAATAATTTTAGGATTATACATAATTTCTTGTAAACTGTAGGGTTCAGCAGGTGGATTGCCTTCGGCATCTTCTGGATTGGGTACGAGAACAGCAATGATACGTTTAGAAATATCAAGCTGGGGTGCTGCCAACCCTACCCCTCCGCGTAAGCCTAATTTTTCCGCTATCACTGGGTCTTGCGAATTTTTCAAAAATTGCATCATCTTCTCACCTAGGATGATGTCTTCGTCAGATAGGGGGAGCTCAACATCAGTAGCTACTTGGCGCAAAGTAGGATTCCCTTCACGAATAATATCGGTCATATCAATTATGTGGCTAGCTTTTATAATTTTATCTTGTACAGACATAATAAACTCCTTATAGGTCTTCTTGTGATTAGTATAGCATGAAAAATGAGAAATAAAAATGGATAGATGATCAATCTTTGATGGTCAGCTCTGTTAGAATTTGGCGTTTTCGGATACGGTAGCTTTTAAATGCTATTTTTTCAATAATCTCTTGATCCAAGAGCTCTCTGATTACTCGAATCAAATGGCGATAGGAAGTTCCAAAGGCGTCTGATAAGACGCTTGGTTGGAGCTGAAAATCACCAGCAACTTCATTGGCCAGAATATGAGTTGCTAACCTTTCTTTAACTGAATAAGAGATATTGGTTGAAGAAATGATATTTTGTTGCTCTAATTTCTGAGCTAATTGCCGACCAATCTGGTAAAGAAAGAGCGGATCTTGATAGAACTGGTCGCGATTCGTCAAGGGAAGTTGAATGACGAGACTGGGCTCCAAAGCGATAACCGAGGAAACGCTATCCTGATTACTCATTAATTCGATATCGCCAATGAGTGTCGGTCGACTTTGAGTCTCTAAGATGTGCTCCTTACCATTAAAGAGTCGTCTGACAATTTTGACTTGTCCCTCTATAAAATAGAAGAGGTACTTTAATTTTTCTCCCTGTTGACAAATGGCTTGCCCCTTATCATAAAAATCTAGCTGTAAATGCTTGATATAATGCTGGGGAAAAATACGATAAAGTTGATATTTTGTCAGGTAATACTCTAAATTCTTTTCTGGCATATTCACCTCATTTTAGGACATATGTCCTATTTTAAAATCCTGTTTTTCATTATACTGGAATAGTTATCATTTTTCAAGAATGGAGCTGCTATGAAATACACCATGGAAAAAATCAGCCTTTTAGCTCTGTCGCTAATGCTGGTTTCCACCTATGCCATATCACCGGCACTACCACAGATGATTAGCTATTATTCTGCTAAAGGTTATAGTTCTGATAAAGTAGAACTATTGGTCTCTCTGCCCTCTTTTGCTATTATTGGGGTTTTGTTGGTAACACCTATGCTCAGTAAGTTATTATCTCAACGTTTTATTATTGTCAGTGGTCTTTTATTACTGTCTTTAGGTGGACTTTTCCCTCTAGTCTATCAAAGCTATTCTCTCGTTTTTCTATCTCGTTTAGTCCTGGGGATTGGAATTGGTCTGATGAATGCACGGGCCATCAGCATCATTAGCCAGCGTTTTACTGGTAGAGAAAGAACTCGCTTGCTAGGCTTAAGAGGGTCCGCTGAGGTTTTGGGTTCGGCCCTCTTAACCTTGCTAGCTGGTCAATTACTGAACTTTTCTTGGTCAGTAAGTTTTGCCATTTATGCAGCAGGTTTTCTCATTTTAGGACTCTATTTACTATTTGTTCCCCAGATACCAGAGCATGCTGATGGTGCCGGCATTTCTGATGAAGATAGAGGGAATGAGCGACTAAGTTGGAAGCAGATTAGCTATATTTTAGCGCTAGCTTTATATGCTGGTTTTGTTATTTTAATCAACTCTGCTAATACACTTAGGATTCCTCTTCTTATTGATAAATTGGGGTTAGGGACAGCCCAGCAATCTAGTTTTATTTTAAGTTTGATGATGCTGATGGGAATTCTGGCTGGTAGTTTATTTCAGAGCCTCCTTGATTATTTCAAAGATTATTTAATGGCTGTGGTGGTTCTTCTTTTAGGTCTTGGCCTCTTGTTGTTTTGGCTGGCTAATAGTCTCTGGCTTATCGGCTTGGGTGCCTTGCTGACAGGTTTTGTTTACAGTCTTGGTGTGACTTGCGTCTTCAACCTTATTTCAGAAACCATTCCCAAGCAGCAAGTGCACACTGCGACAACTTTAATTCTTCTAGGCTGTAATTTGGGTGGTGCCTGCGCTTCCTTAGTGCTGAGTTTTTTGGGTTATTTCACTAACTCTTTATCCTTTGCTTTTGCTATTTTGGGTTTCCTAAGTTTGGGTTTGGGGTTTGCTCTTTTGTTAGCCAGTCGTTTGCGGAAGAAGTAAAAGTTGACGCTGTTTAGCTATTTTGTTAGAATATAGAAGTCGTTAAGACAAACTAACTTCTTCTTGGTTGTAGGAATGCCAAAGCCTACCACTCGGTTGAAGCAATAAAAGGAGAAAAATAGATGGCAATTTCAAAAGAGAAAAAAAATGAAATCATCGCTCAATATGCTCGTCACGAAGGTGATACAGGTTCAGTTGAAGTTCAGGTCGCTGTTTTGACTTGGGAAATCAACCATCTTAATGAACATATTCAGCAACACAAAAAAGACCATGCAACTTACCGTGGTTTGATGAAAAAAATAGGTCACCGTCGTAACTTGTTGGCTTACCTTCGCCGTAAAGATGTTAACCGTTACCGTGATTTGATCCAATCACTCGGACTTCGTCGTTAAGTTATAAACCAGCTAGTTTTAGCAACACCAACACCATTCAGAAAAAAAGAATGGTGTTTTCTTTTACTTAAAATAGTGAAAAAAGTCACAAAAAACACTTGACATTCTCCATAAGCTCCTTTATACTAGAACGTGAAGAAAATCACAAAGATAAAATTTGTAGTTATTGCTATTTTAAAGAATGATAATCTTCATAAAATAAATATTTGACAATTATTAGGAGGTCATCTTAATGGCTAAAGGAACAAAAGTTGCTAATCAGAATGTTGAAGAACTGGCGCAAGAATACACCGGTTCTTTGGTTGAAAAAGCTCTCAAGGCTGAGGAAATTTTTGCGACCTATACTCAAGAACAGGTTGATAAGATTGTAGCTGCCATGGCTCTTGCGGGTTCAGAAGCTTCTCTCGAGTTGGCACAGGAGGCCCATGCCGAAACAGGACGTGGTGTTGCTGAAGATAAGGACATTAAAAATCACTTTGCGACCGAAAATATTTATGAATCTATCAAGAATGAGAAAACCGTTGGCATTATCGGTGAGGATAAGGTTAAAGGACAAATTCATATCGCGGCTCCTCTTGGCGTTCTAGCAGGTATCGTTCCTACAACTAATCCAGTAGCAACTACAATGTTTAAAATTTTGGTATCTCTCAAAACACGTAATGCCATTGTTTTTGCCTTCCACCCATCTGCTCAAAAATGTTCTGCCCATGCGGCTCAAATATTGTATGACGCAGCTATTAAGGCGGGAGCCCCAGAAAACATTATTCAGTGGATTGAAGAGCCATCCATTGCTAATACCAATGCTTTGATTTCCAATAAAAACATTGCTTCTATTTTAGCTACTGGCGGTCCTGGTATGGTTAATGCAGCCCTTAAATCAGGAAATCCATCAATGGGTGTTGGTGCTGGTAATGGTGCTATTTATGTTGATGCAACAGCTCACTTAAACCGCGCCGTTGAAGATTTGCTGATGTCTAAACGTTTTGATAATGGGATGATCTGTGCCACTGAAAACTCTGTGGCTGTCGACGCTTCAATCTATAAAGAATGGCTTGCTAAAATGCAAGAAAAAGGTGCCTACCTTGTTCCTAAAAAAGATTATAAGAAATTAGAAGACTTTGTTTTTAATGATAATCACGGAGTTAATGGACCTGTGGCAGGTATGCCTGCTAGATGGATTTGTGAGCGAGCGGGTGTCGATTTACCAGAAGGTAAAGATGTTCTCCTTTTTGAATTAGATGCTAAAAATATCGGAGAAAAGCTATCTTCAGAAAAACTATCTCCTCTACTTTCTGTTTATAAAGCAAAAGATCGTGAAGATGGAATCAAGATTGTTTCAGCTTTACTGGATTATCAAGGGGCTGGTCACAATGCAGGTATTCAAATCGGTTCACAAACAGACCCATTTGTTTCAGAATTTGGCGATCGTGTCAAAGCGTCACGTATTTTGGTTAATCAACCAGACTCAATCGGTGGTATTGGAGATATTTACACGGATGCTTTGAAAGCCAGTTTGACACTCGGAACAGGATCATGGGGGAAAAATTCATTGTCACACAATTTATCAACTGGCGATCTCTTGAATATCAAGACAGTCGCTAAACGCCGCAATCGCCCACAGTGGGTTCGCTTGCCAGAAAAAACTTACTATGAAAAGAATGCTATCAGTTATCTACAAGACAGCTATGAGCAGATGGATCGCGCTCTGATTGTAGCAGACCCAGGTATGGTACAATTTGGATTTGTTGATACTGTTCTTGGCCAATTAGCTCTCCGTGAAGATAAAGTTGCTACCTCAATTTATGCTACTATTAAACCAGATCCAACACTTGGTCAAACTATTGAAATTGCTAAACAAATGCGTGATTTCAAACCGGATACAGTCATTGCTATTGGTGGTGGTTCTGCTATTGATGCCTCTAAAATTGCCCGCCTCATTTATGAAGTATCTCTTGATAAAGATGCAGCTTGGCTTGATAGCTACGAAAGCGTTAGTGAGTTTTTCCTCGAATTACAACAAAAATTCATTGATATCCGTAAGCGTATTGTGAAGTTCAAACATCAAACAGCAACACGTCTCTTCTGTATTCCAACAACATCTGGTACAGGTGCTGAAGTAACACCATTTGCGGTTATTACAGATGATTTCTCTCATGTTAAATATCCATTGGCCGACTATGAATTGACACCACAAGTAGCTATTGTCGACCCAGAGTTCGTAATGACAGTACCAAAACGTACGGCTGCTTGGTCAGGTCTTGATGCCCTATCACACGCTCTTGAGTCTTACGTTTCAGTTATGGCTTCTGATTTCACTCGTCCATGGTCACTGGAAGCTATCAAATTGATCATTGAGAACTTAGAGGATGCTTATAACTTTGATCCTAAGAATCCAACTCTTCGTGGTGAACAGGCCAAGGAAAACATGCACTATGCTTCAACGCTTGCTGGTATGGCCTTTGGTAATGCCTTCTTAGGAATTAATCACTCATTGGCTCATAAAACGGGTGGTGAATTTGGGCTTCCACACGGTTTAGCCATTGCAATCGCTATGCAGCACGTTATTCGTTACAATGGTGTTTCTGGTAATGTTAAACGTTCGGTTTATCCACGTTATGAAGAATACCGTGCACAACGTGATTACGCGGATATTGCTCGTGCGCTCGGTCTTAAAGGTAAGGACGATGCTGAACTAGTAGAAGTTCTCTGTCAACGTATTGATAAATTGATGAAAGCTGTCGATGTCAATCCAAAACTTTCGGCTAATGGTGTCAAAAAGAAAGACTTTGATGCTGCAGTTGATCGTCTGGCACGCTTAGCCTATGATGATCAATGTACACCAGCCAACCCACGTCAACCATTTATTGAAGATATGCGTCAATTGTTGATTGATCAATTCTAATCTGATGTAGACTAAGCAGAGAGTGGGATAAAAATCGGTGATAAAATCGCAATTTCGATTTTGTCGTCTCTGCCTCGGTACAGTTGATCTGGTAAAGTTAGAGTAAAACAATAAAGGCAGGACTTTTGTCCTGACTTTTTTTATATCTTGATGCCGACTCTGGATTAATTTTGGCTCTTTGTCAACTGTAGTTGGTAAGAAGTCTAAAGCCTAGAGAGGACCAAATTGGTTCTCTATTTTTTGATGTTCAAAGCGAGGAGTATTTTGGTTTTGAAGTTCTTAAAATTGCGAAAGCCAAAGGCAGCTCGTTTGATGTCCTTGATGAGCTTGTTTGTGGCTTCTAGTTTGGCGTTAGAATAGTCGAGCTGGAGCGCATTTGTGATGTAGGATTGATGTTTGAGAAATGTCCTGAAAACTGCTTTAAATGCGGGATTGACGATGTCCAGATTATCCTTGATAATTCCGAAAAAATCAGTTATTCGTTTTTCTTGGAAATGGAAGAGTAGAATCTGGTAAAGGTCGTAATAATAGCGATGCGAGTGGTCATCATAGCACGTCCTAAGTGCTGAACAAGATGGAAGCGGTTGAGGACAATTTTGGCACTCGGAAAGAGCTGCCGAATCAAAGGAATATAAGCACCAGACATATCAACAGTCACGACTTTAACTCGCTCACACACCTTTCTCGGATAGCGGTGACAATAGTTTTTGATAGTGTTCTGACGGTTATTTTCAAGGAGAGTAATAATTTTTCTGGTCATAAAATCTTAAGCGATGAAGGCAAATTTACCCTTATTTCTGGCAAATTCATCCCAGGAGATGATTTCTGGCAAGGTGGTGTAATCTTCTTTAAACGTAAACTGGGCTAGCTTTCTCTGGACGGTTGAGACGGAGAAGTGGAGAATCCTTGCGATATCGGTATTGGTTCTGTTTTTGTTCAGCAGCTGAGTAAGCTTTTGCCAAACTAGGTGAGAAATCTGGTGATTCTTGTCCACGATTGGCGTCTCAACGACGGTCACCCGATGACAAGATTTACACTGAAATCGCCGCTTCTTGAGACGGAGCAGACTTGGAAACCCTTGGGCATCTAAGAGCGGGATTTTAGAGGCTTTTTGAAAACCGTACTTAATCTTTTGTCCGCCACAATGAAGGCAAGGAGAAGGCTCATAATCCAGCTCAGCCCTGATTTCCAAGTGGGTCTGGTGCTGCAAGATGAAGTTGATTGTGATATTTGGGTCTTTTATTCCCAGCAATTCTGTGGTATTCTTGATGTGTCCCATATGAGTCTTTCTAAATGATAGTTTTGTCGCTTTTCATTATAGGTCATGTGGGACTTTTTGATACAGTCAAAGAGCCCTATAACCTCTGTAGTAGATTTTACCAACTACAGGAATTATAAATTCGGAATATTTTTGTGTCTCATTTTATGGGAACAGTATAGTTCTATGTTTTTTTGAGAAAACTTTCTAGATTCCGATTTTTTGTAACAAGCCATTGCAGAATATATTATTTACTATAATCCCAACCTATCAAATTAGAACTAAGAGACTTTAACTTTATGAAATACGGAATTAAATCTTTTGGCTAATATTTTTCATCTAATTTTTGAGGGGCAGAATAAATTTTTATTAAGCTTTTTAATCGCTTTTCAACCTTGTTTAATATTGCTTTTTCATTGAAAAACTTGACAATAGGGGGGGTGGAGATGATAAAATCATATTGGTGAAACTGAGGAGCTCAGCAGAAGATTAGCAACAAATGATAATTATGAGAGAATACTGGAAATTGAAAAACAACTATATACAAATGAAGAATCAGCTGCTCGAGGGAATCAGCTTTTGATTATAGGAAGGAAAAAAAGACAATGAGAATGAAAAGACTTGGAATAAAGACTAGTTATAATAGAGGAGAAGAAGAAGCATTGTCTCAAGAGATATTGATTCAATCTTCGCAGTTAAAAAGACATTCGGCTGGTATTTATGGGTTGGGACCATTAATTTTAAAGGCTCGTAATAACGTTATTAATATTATTAAAGATACTTTGGAAAAATATAATTGTGTAGAGGTTTCGTTACCCACATTGCAACCAAAACAAATATGGGCTGAATCAGGTAGATTCTGATCAAATGTTTCATTTTACAGGTAGAAATGGGGAATATTGTTTAGCGCCGACTGGAGAAGAAATTGTACTGGATTTTGTAAATAATAATATTGAATCATATAGAGATTTACCATTTAATATTTTCCAAATTGGAATGAAATATAGAGACGAGTTACGTGTTCGTGGAGGATTATTACGAAGTAAAGAATTTTTAATGAAAGATGGTTATAGCTTTCATTCAAATCAGAGATCTTTAGAGGATGAGTATGAGAAGATGAAAAAGGCTTATCTTGAAATTTTTTCAAAGTTAGGTCTTGAAGTAAAAACAGTTAAAGCTATTAGTGCAGAAATGGGTGGTAAGGTATCAGAAGAATTTATGCTTCCATCTCTAATTGGAGAAGATAAAATGTTGTTCGATGAAAAAACAGGTTTAGCTTTGAATATTGAGTTACTTGAAGATAAAGAATTATTAGAGCAATATCTTGAGGAATATAAAGAAATTGATGTAAATGATTTCGCAGTTATTCAGTGTATCGAACTCGGTCATATTTTTCAATTAGGGACTCGTTATTCTGAAAAAATGAACGGATATTTTACAGATTCTGATGGGGATAGAAAGCCTTATTTGATGGGATGTTATGGTATAGGTTTAGGTGCTATTTGTGAACAAACTTGTGATGAGGAGGGTCTGAAGTGGCCAATGGTTGTTTCTCCATATGAGTGTGACATTATTCCGGTGAAAGGTTTTGATTCCCAAGCTGAGGAAGTATATGAAAAATTAAGCGCCAAGGGTCATGATGTTTTATTTGATGATAGAGATATAGGATTTGGCGCAAAAATTAAAGATGGTAAATTATTAGGGATCCCCTATCTGGTTATTATTGGTAAAAACTTTGAAAAGAATGGATCTGTTGAACTAGAAAGTAGAGAAACTGGTGAAAAAGTTTTAATTAAACTTGATGAATTAATTGAGGAATCAGTAAATTGGAAAAAAATATGAGATTCGAACCCACTTCAATTCCGCTGTTTTTTGATATTTTAGAGGACGAATTATATTTAGTCAATACAGCGTATAATAGAATGCTTGAAGAGTTTAAAAAATATGGCTACCGAGAGATAAAAACTAGTAAAATAGAGCAAAGAGATAAGTATCTAAATGCTACAAAAGTTCATTGGTCTAAAATTTTTGAAGTTCATAGAAGTAAAGAAAGGAGTAAATTCCTACTTCAGTCAGACTTAGCTATAAGTATGTCAAGATATGTTGCTTATTCGAAGGATTCTTCAGTTATAAGGTTAATTCAAATGGGTGATATTTATAGAGATAGGATACCTTTTTTACCTGGTTATAGACGAGAATTTCAACAAATTTTAACAGGGATTTGGGGGATTTCACATATTAGTGCAGATTTAGAGTTGCTATATTTAAATTTTAAACAACTATCTTCGATTTCTGGGATTCGAAACTTATATTTACAAATATCTAATCAACAAATTTTTGAAGATTTAAAACAAGGTTTATCAGAAGAAATTAGATTTTCTGGGATAGATTCATTGTTTGAATTAGATATAGAGAAAAATGATTTACTAGTTTTAAAAGATTTATTTAATCAAGGTAAGATTGAATATAATGAATTAAAGAAGTATTATCATCGTTTCTCCATTAAAATTATTAAAAGTAGGATTTCAGAAATTTTATATATTTTCGAAAAATTGAAAGAAAAAGGTGTTGGAAAAGTTGTTTTTAATCTATCGAATTTAGGTGGTACAGGACATTATTCGGGATTTAATTATCGATTTTATGCGAATGTAAATGATTCAGAAGAACTATTGATTGCTGATGGGGGAAGAATCGATTCGCTTGTTTCAAAATTCAATTCTAATGCTGATAAGCCAGCTGTTTGTATTGGTATAGGTATTCAAGTAATTGCCCAATTTTTGGATACAAAGGAGGGGTTGGGAGCTGTTGTTTTAATTGACAATGAAGATAAATTAGATAAAGCCGATAAATATAGTGAATATTTACGATCATTGAATTTTAGGTCAAGTATTATTTTATTGCCTAAAAAAAAATGGAAAAATATTTTTTTGAGTAAATATTATAGTAATTTTGTGTTTGTAATAATTAATAATTATGCTGATTTTGAAATCAGATCTGATAATATGAAAGCCTTAAATATTATTGATTTTAACAAACTAAAAGAACTTTAAAATCTTGAATTGTCAAATTAAGTGCACATATTCTCCTTGAAATACCAAATAAGATATTTGAATCAAACTCCAAAGGTTAGACAGAAAAATTAACTCTTTATAAACTGTAGTTGGCAAGAAATCTAAATCCGAGAGAGGACCAAATTGGTTCTCTCTTTTTGCCTGATTTAGATCTACCGCTGAAACTTGTTAGAGGAAACGTATTCAGGCGGGGATATAGTTTTCAATCTAATCATCCCTTTTTGCATCTATTATCCAATATTCTTAGTCATATTTTAAGAAGAGTTAAAGCTATTTACTGGAATAAGTTTTCTGTTCATCTGAGTATTTATCTTAATTGTTAAAGATCTTACTTGAGATGGACTTTTCTTTGCACAAAGATATTAGCAATCTTATCATTCTTCCTCTTTTATGGTAAAATATGGGGGATACCATGATTTTGTGCAAAATCAAGTTAAGATTGGCTTATCTTAATTTCATTTTGTAAAAAACGGGTATCTAATTTCCAGCAAATGAGGTGCTTTAATGACAAAACAAGTTTTTCAAACAAACTTTGCAGGCCAGACCTTAGCGGTTGAAATCGGTCAACTAGCTAAGCAAGCTAATGGTGCGGCTCTAATTCGCTATGGGAACTCAACGGTACTGAGTGCAGCTGTCATGTCTAAGAAAATGTCTTCCAGCGATTTCTTTCCCCTGCAGATCAACTATGAAGAGAAGATGTATGCAGCTGGTAAATTCCCCGGTGGTTTTCTAAAACGTGAAGGTCGTCCCTCGGCAGATGCTACTCTGACAGCGCGCTTGATTGATAGACCCATTCGTCCTATGTTTGACGAGGGTTTCCGTAATGAAATTCAAGTTATCAATACAGTCCTATCTTACGATGAAGATGCCAGCAGCCCGATGGCGGCTATGTTTGGAAGTTCTTTGGCTTTATCCATTTCTGATATCCCTTTTAATGGTCCAATCGCTGGTGTTCAGGTTGCCTATATTGACGGTGAGTTTATCATCAATCCCACTGCTCAACAAAAGGCAGATTCACTCTTGGAATTGACAGTGGCAGGTACCAAGGAAGCTATCAACATGGTTGAATCCGGCGCTCAAGAATTATCAGAGGAAATCATGCTAGAAGCCCTGTTAAAGGGTCATGAAGCCATTCGTGAACTTATTGCCTTTCAAGAGGAAATCGTGGCGGCTGTGGGCAAAGAAAAAGCTGAGGTAGAGCTACTTCAGGTGGATGATGATCTACAGGCCGAGATTATTGCTAACTACAATGCCGATTTACAAAAGGCTGTTCAGGTCGGGGAAAAATTGGCACGCGAACAAGCAACCCAAGCCGTCAAAGATCGTGTTTTAGAGGTTTACGAGGAAGCTTATGCCGAAGACGAAAGACATGATCGGATTATCCGTGATGTGGCTGAAATTTTAGAGCAAATGGAGCATGCGGAGGTACGCCGTCTGATTACGGAAGATAAAATTCGTCCAGATGGGCGTCAAATTGATGAAATCCGTTCCCTAGATGCGGAAGTTGATTTTCTACCGAAGGTCCACGGATCTGGCCTCTTTACCCGGGGACAAACGCAAGCTCTATCCGTCCTAACCCTAGCACCAATGAGTGAAACAAAGATTGTCGATGGGCTAGATCCCGAGTACCGCAAACGTTTTTTACACCATTACAACTTCCCTCAATATTCTGTTGGGGAAACTGGTCGTTACGGTGCACCGGGACGGCGTGAGATCGGTCATGGAGCCTTGGGGGAACGTGCTTTAGAACAAGTGTTACCAAGTTTTGAAGAATTTCCTTACGCCATCCGTCTAGTTTCAGAAGTACTAGAATCAAATGGTTCTTCCTCGCAGGCTTCTATCTGTGCTGGAACTCTAGCCTTGATGGCTGGAGGGGTACCGATCAAAGCTCCGGTGGCAGGAATTGCTATGGGACTTATTTCAGATGGTAGCAATTATACTATCTTAACGGATATCCAAGGTTTGGAAGATCATTTTGGCGATATGGATTTCAAAGTCGCAGGAACTCGTCAAGGAATTACGGCTTTACAGATGGATATTAAGATTGCAGGTATTACACCACAAATTTTACAAAAAGCTCTGGCACAAGCGAAAAAAGCTCGTTTTGAAATTCTTGATTTGATTGAAGCAACCATTCCTGCTCCGAGACCTGAATTGGCAGCGACGGCTCCCAAGATTGATACCCTTAAAATTGATCCAGATAAAATCAAGATTGTTATCGGTAAAGGTGGCGAAACCATTGATAAGATTATTGATGACACTGGTGTCAAAATTGATATTGATGATGAGGGAAATTTGCAAATCTTCTCATCTGATTTAGACGCTATCCAGTTGGCCAAAGAAATTATCTGCAATTTGGTTCGTGAAGCTAAGGTAGGAGAGGTTTATCATGCTAAAGTAGTTCGTCTTGAAAGCTTTGGTGCCTTTGTCAATCTTTTCGATAAGACGGATGCCTTGGTCCATATTTCTGAATTAGCTTGGAACCGTGTTGCTAAGGTGGAAGATGTCCTTAAACTTGGTGATGAAGTTGACGTTAAGGTCATCAAGATTGATGACAAAGGACGAGTCAATGCTTCGCTCAAGGCTCTTCTGCCCAAACAAGAGAAACATTTGAATGGTGAATCAGACAAAAAATATACTGGTCATCATCCAAAAAAATCAAAACTGACTGAATCAAAAGAAGGTAATGCACATGAATAAATTTAACTCAGAATTAGACTTTGCCCTTCGTAACTTTATTGCTAATCCGGATAATTTTTTGGATAGTTTAACCATTGTTAATAGCTTCCATTCCATTCCGGTTCTGGCTAGCAGTCAGCCCTATGCGATTGTTGTCGATGGTAAAAAGGTGATCCCTGTCTTTACCAGCAAGTCAGATTTGGATAATTTCCGGAAAGAGCACCCCAGTGCTAAAAAACAGGACTGGATTGAACGTCCTAGCATTGAAGTTTTAGAAGAAGCTGTTGAAAATCGTCTCCATGGTCTGGTCTTTAATATTAAGAAATCTGGCGACTTTGCTAATTCAACAATTTTTAAGAGTAGTGAAATGATTCAATTCATCAATACCTATACAACTCTTTTACATGATGTTTTGGGTGAGGAGAATCAGGAGCTAGCTCCGATGGAGAGCAAATATTTTGTGCCAGTTATCATTCTGACAGCTGAAGATGGTATTTATCAGCGCAGTTATCCAACTCTTGCGATTGAGAGTGCTACCTATATTCCAATCTTTACTAGTGTTCCAAGTTTGGCGAAATGGTACAATGATGGTGAACTAGGCTTTCCTTTTCGTCAGGCTAAGGGTGTTGTAATGACTTGGACCATTGCCCAAATTGCTCATCCAGCCCAAGGAGAGAATGGTGTTGGGGAAACTTCAGGTGTTGTGATTAATCCGCTTGATGATAACCAAGTCTTAGTGAATTGGAAAGATATAGATTAAGGAAGGAGTGCCTATGGGGTGGTGGAAAGATTCTATTGATATTGTAAAAAGGCAAGATCCAGCTGCCCGTACTTCCTTAGAGGTTCTTCTGACCTATCCAGGAATTAAGGCTTTGGCTGCCCATCGTCTCTCTCATTTTTTATGGAAACACCATTTCAAGCTATTGGCACGGATGCATAGCCAATTTTGGCGGTTTTTGACCAATATTGAAATTCATCCTGGCGCTCAAATTGCTAGTGGTGTTTTCATCGACCATGGCGCTGGTCTAGTAATTGGAGAAACTTCCATTATTGAGAAAGGAGCCATGCTCTACCATGGTGTAACACTGGGTGGAACCGGAAAAGATGTTGGCAAGCGTCACCCGACCGTTCGTGAGGGAGCACTTATTTCGGCTCATTCCCAGCTTATCGGTCCTATAGAGATTGGTAAAAACGCCAAAGTGGGAGCAGCGGCAGTTGTTTTGACAGATGTTCCTGAGGATGTCACAGTTGTTGGTGTACCTGCCAAGGTTGTTCGTGTTCATGGTCAAAAAGATGAAGCGATTATTCGTACATTACAGGAAGCACGTGAGGCTAGCTACCATTCGTCTCATCTATAAAAGAGGATTGCAATGAAGTTTTTGAAAAAAAGGTGGCTCGATTTATTGGTTATTATTCTTGCCTTTCTTAATGTCGGTCAACAGTGGCTTTATGGGAGTCACTCCTTGGCTTACACTTGGTTGGCTATTGGCGTATTCTGGATGATTTTGATTTTTATCCTCAAAGATGACAACAAGCCAAAAAAGAAATGAAAATCCAGTTGCCTAAAAATCAGCAACTTACTGTTACCAAACATTAAAAGATTATGCAAAGAAAGGAAGTACTGTGATTAAAATTTATGATACTATGACCCGTAGTTTACGTGATTTTGTACCAATTCATAGAGATACGGTCAATATGTACGTCTGCGGTCCAACTGTTTATAATTATATCCATATAGGAAATGCTCGCTCAGCAGTGGTTTTTGATAGCATTCGTCGTTATTTTGAATACGCTGGCTATAAGGTCAATTACATCTCTAATTTTACAGATGTTGACGATAAAATCATCAAGGCAGCTAAGCAAGCTGGTATGACTCCTAAAGATCTGGCTGATAAATTTATCGCAGCTTTTATGGAAGATACCAAGGCTCTAGGTATTAAATCTGCCACGAAAAACCCTCGTGTTGTGGAATATATGGACCAAATAATCAATTTTGTACAAATTTTAATTAATAAGGGTTTTGCCTATGAGTCAGCCGGTGATGTTTATTTTCGTGTTCAAAAATCTCAAAATTACGCCGCTTTGGCCAACAAGACCCTCGATGAGCTAGAAATTGGTGCCAGTGGTCGAACAGATAGCGAAACAGAACTCAAAGAGGATCCGCTAGACTTTGCTCTTTGGAAGTCGGCCAAACCAGGTGAGGTATCTTGGGATAGTCCTTGGGGTCAGGGGCGTCCGGGGTGGCATATTGAATGTTCGGTCATGTCTACAGCTATTCTTGGGGATACGATTGATATACATGGCGGTGGTGCTGATTTAGAATTCCCACATCATACCAATGAGATTGCGCAATCAGAAGCTAAGACAGGCAAGACTTTTGCTAACTATTGGATGCACAACGGTTTTGTCAATGTAGATAATGAGAAGATGTCTAAATCTCTGGGTAATTTTGTAACCGTCCACGATTTACTTAAGACAGTGAACGGACAAGTGCTGCGCTTCTTCCTAGCTACCCAGCACTACCGTAGACCAATTAATTTTACTGAAAAAGCAATTCATGATGCTGAGGTCAATCTTAAATACCTCAAAAACACCTTTACTTTACCGATAAATGAAGAAACTGATCAAGATCAAGTTGCTTTGGATCGGTTTTTAGCAGATTTCAAGGCAAGCATGGATGATGATTTTAATACCGCCAATGGTATTACGGTGGTCTTTGAAATGGCTAAGTGGATTAATTCTAACTCTGGTCACTATACACAAGCTGTTAAAGAGTCCTTTGCTAAAATGTTGGATGTCTTTGGTATTGTTTTTGAAGAGGAAGTTTTGGATGCTGACATTGAAAAACTGATTGAAGAACGTCAAGCGGCGCGTGCCAATAAAGATTTTGCAAGAGCTGACCGCATTCGTGATGATTTGGCAGCTCAGGGAATTAAATTGCTCGATACTAAGGATAGTGTGAGGTGGACGCGTGATCAAAGTTCAGGGAATTAAGGAAGTAGAAAAGAGATTAGATGCTTTTCGAAAAAATAGGAAAAAACTAGGAATTGAAGTTGATGATTACCATACTTCCAATTTAGACGAGAAGTGGGGAAAAGTCTTATGATAAAGTCAGTGGATGTCGATCTTATCAACGGAGTGGCTCTGGCTTTTGAGGGTGATGCTATTTATTCGACCTATATTCGTCGCCATTTGATTTTTCAAGGACAGACCAAACCCAACCACTTGCATCGTTTAGCCACCCACTACGTGTCAGCTAAGGCGCAGGCCATGTTGATTACCGAAATGTTAGAAGAAGGTCTTTTAACCGACAAGGAAGAAGCAATCTATAAACGAGGTCGCAATGCCAATACGCATACAAAGGCCAAGAATACTGATATTATCACCTATAAAATGTCCACGGGCTTTGAAGCGGTCATGGGCTATCTCCACATGACTGAGCAGCTTGAGCGCCTCGAGGAATTGATCAATTGGTGCATTATTTATATTGAAAAAACCAAAAAGTAAGGTTGGATAGCCCAACCTTACTTTTTATAATTTTTCATTCACATAATTAACAAAATGATTCCACCAGACCTTGAGGAAGAAACTTTTCTTAACAGGTTTTTGAGCCACCAAGGTGACACTTGGAGGGTTGTCGAGATAGCCACTGCCAATTAAATCGGGATCTTTATAGGTCAATTTTCCGACTTCTGCTCTCTTTTTTACCTCAGCTGTCAGGGTCTTGGTATTGGCTACAGCTTCTGGTTTTTTATCAGAACCGATCTTGGTTACGACCTTAAAATCTTTTTGTGTAACGGCTGGAACATATTTTGATTTGCCATCGATAACCTCTGCTTTACTTTTATGGTAACTGCTGCCAGAAACAGTCAAGGTCGTCATCTGAAAGTTATAGGCGACATAATCTAGCAGTTTGTTGGTTGCTTCAAAGCGGGCGTAGTCATTGGTATCGCCATGATCGGCATTCATGATAACACTGATGACGCGCATACCATTTTCGGTTGAAGTAGCCACAAAGGATTGTCCGGCCAGTTCAGTTGTCCCAGTTTTTAATCCATCAACCCCTGCACGGTAATTGGGCATATTTTTTAACATGTAGTTAAAGCTATTCATAGTTGTTCCATGAAAATCGGCAGTGGTTTTTTTACTAATATCAAGAACTTCAGGATATTCTTTAATTAGGTGCTGGGCGATGATTGCAACATCGCGGGCGCTCATCTGATTCTCATCATCATTGGAAGAACCTGGATAGATATTATCGCCTAAGTAGCTATTATTAAGGCCGGAAGCATTGACTAGCTTAGCATCCTGAATTCCCCATTCTTTTAATTGCGTTTGCATTCTATCAACAAAGTCTGGTTCGCTGCCGGCGATTTTTTCAGCTAGGGCGATAGCTGCACTATTTGCACTAGCAATCATTGAAGCTTCCACCAATTCTTTAACAGTGTATTTGCGATTTTCCATAGGGACATTGCTGGCATCAGAATTGGTCGTCAAGCTGTAAGCGTAGTCGGAAATCTCAACTTTAGTATCCCAAGAAAGCTTACCAGCATCAATTTGCTTATAAACCATATAAACGGTTAAGATCTTAGTTATTGAAGCGATGCCATCTGGTGTTGTCGCGTCCTTTTCATAAAGGACCTTACCGGTCGTTGTCTCAACAGCAATAGCGTGTTCAGCCTCTGCATTAAATTCATCAGCCAAGGCCGCGCTGCTGACGAACAGAAAAGCCAAACCGATAAGTAAGCTCACAAAAAATTTCTTCATACATAATTCCTTACTTAAAATTATCTCTACAATTATATCATAAATCAGAATCATCCTGTTGAAATTCAGATTAAAATCAGCTCCTGCTTTTGCAGAAGCTGATTGTTGAGTTAGTTTATTATTGAGCTTTATCGGTGTCGAAAAAGGCTTTGTAAAGAGCACGGACGGCAGCTTTTTCTTGGTTGGTCTTGATAACAAACATGATGGAAACCTCACTGGAACCTTGTGAAATCATCTCTAGGTTGATATTCCTATCAGATAGAGCCTTGGTCGCTGTTGTTGTAACCCCAATCTGATTCTTCATATTTTCCCCAACAACCATAATAATCGATAAATCGCGTTCGATCTCGATCTCATCCACTCCCAGATTGCGAGTTAATTGTGTCAAAATTTCCTGCTCTTTAATAGGCGTTAACTCACGGTCGCGTAAAATAATGGACATATCGTCAATACCTGTTGGGATATGTTCCCAGCGAATATTGAGTTCTTCTAAAACTTGCAGGACTTTGCGACCGAAACCGACTTCTCGGTTCATCAGGTATTTAGAAATATTAATGCTGACAAAATTGTCATCGCCAGCAATACCGACTACTGGAATGGCTTGTTTGCGATGTTCTAGCACGATACTAGTACCCGGGTGGCTCGGATTATTAGTGTTTTTAATGACCAGCGGAATTTGTCCGCGGTAGGCAGGAATTAGAGCCTCATCATGGAGAACAGAAAAGCCAGCATAGGCTAATTCCCGCATTTCACGGTAGGTCAGCTCTTTGATAGAATGGGGCTTGTGAACAACACCGGGATGGGCAGCAAAAATACCATCTACGTCGGTAAAGTTTTCATAGAGGTCGGCCTTAACTCCTGCCGCAACGATAGAGCCAGAAATATCAGAACCTCCGCGTGAGAAGGTACAGATTTGTCCATCTACTGTCACACCAAAGAAACCGGGGATGACAAGAACCTCATCGCTATCGCGCAACTCTTCTAGTTTATCGTAACTTGATGGTAAAATTCGTGCGTTACCAGGTTCACTAGAGACGATAATTCCAGCCTGTCCCGGATGTATATAACGAGCAGGAAGACCATTTTTGTGGAAATAAGCTGCGATTAATTTAGCATTATTATCTTCACCCGCTGCTAAGAAAGTATCATAGAGAAAATCATTCCCTTCAATAGGTAGGGTAGCTAAGTCAGTGATACTAGCGGCAATTCTATCAAGGATACTGGCTGAAAGTCCCAATTCCTCTATGATAGCCTTGTAGCGATTGATAATGAGATTTTGATTATCAGTTACATCATTGTCTGCTGTATAGGAACGATAGTATTTAATTAGCGCATCTGTAACCTTGGTATCCTCAGGATTGCGTTTACCGGGAGCTGAGACAACTACAAAGCGACGTTCTGGATCAGATTTAACGATATCAAGAACTTTTTTCAATTGCTCTGCAGATGCTAAAGAGCTTCCACCGAATTTAATAACTTTCATAGTGACTCCGTTTAAATTTATAAGTATATTTTTAAATTATAGCAAAATTCAGACAGTTTTTCAATTTCCTTTAGCAGTCAACTTTAGCGAAATTATGATAGAATAACAAAGAGGTCTATTATGAAGCAAGCAATTATTTTTGACATGGATGGTGTCTTGTTTGATACCGAAGAATTTTACTATACTCGACGTGAGACTTTTTTAGCTGGTCAGGGAATTTCTATTAAACACCTGCCTCCTAGCTTTTTTATTGGTGGTAACATGAAGCAAGTCTGGCAAAAGATATTGGGTGACAGCTACGATGCTTGGGATATTGATCAACTTCAATCAGATTACGACGCCTATAAAACTTCCCATCCCCTTCCTTATACTGAACTCATTTTTGCGGATGTTCAATCAACCTTGGATCAACTTCAGGAAAAAGGTATTAAGATGGGGTTGGCTTCTAGTTCAACCAAGGCTGATATTTTAAAGGCCCTCAGAGATACTCATTTAATAGACTATTTTGATGTCATCTTATCTGGAGAAGAATTCCCTGAAAGCAAGCCTCATCCGGATATTTATAATGCGGCTGCTGAACTTCTGGGTTTTGATAAACCTGAATTATTGATTATTGAAGACAGTGAAAAAGGTATTGCTGCTGGAGTTGCAGCAGGTATAGAAGTCTGGGCTATTGAAGATAAGCGTTTTGGTATGAATCAAAAACAAGCCCAACGTTTAGTATCCAGTTTGACAGAATGTATGGATTTATTATTAACTAGTGAGACTTCCTAGTTTTTGCAGTAATTCCTTGTCAAAAGAATATTTTTAGCTATAATAAACTGGAAATAAAGAAATCTTTAATTTTAGTTTGAATTAAAAAATAATTGGAGGCATCATATGAATTTTTCAACTATTCTTTACAGTGTAGACAATGGCATCGCTACTTTGACGCTTAACCGACCAGAAGTATCTAATGGTTTCAATATTCCTATCTGTGAAGAAATTATTGAGGCAATTAGTCAGGCCGAAGAAGATGAGACTGCTCAAATCCTTCTCATCAATGCTAATGGAAAAGTTTTTTCTGTCGGTGGGGATCTTGACCAAATGCAAAAGGCGGTAGATGCCGATGATATCCAATCCTTGGTTCGGATTGCAGAGTTGGTCAATACTATTTCATTCATGATGAAGCGTCTGCCAAAACCAGTCATCATGAGTGTTGATGGACCAGTTGCAGGAGCTGCCTTCAATATGGTTTTAGCGGCAGATTTTACTATTGCTTCTGAAAAAGCCAAATTTATTCAAGCTTTTGTAGGTGTTGGTTTAGCACCAGACGCTGGGGGGCTCTTTCTTTTGACCCGCTCTATTGGTATCAATCGTGCCACTCAAATCACTATGACTGGTGAAGCTGTCAATGCTCAAAAAGCTTTGGATTGGGGATTTGTTTATCGATTAACCGAATCTGAAAAATTGGAACGTGATACAGAACGTTTAATTACCCGCTTGAAACGTAGCTCACCTAATTCCTTTAAGGCTATTAAGGAGATGGTTTGGAAGAGTGAATTTGCTGGCTGGGAAGAATATGCTGATTTAGAGTTGGCTCTTCAGAAATCGTTAGCCTTCACAGAAGATTTTAAAGAAGGTGTCAATGCTTTCAGTGCTAAACGCCGTCCAAAATTTACTGGGAAATAAGAGCTTTTACTCGCTAGGTAGCTCAACTGATAAAGTTTTTCAATTTCCTTGCAAATGTATTCTAGTTTTGATATACTTTGAATGTCAAACTATTTGAGGATCGAGGTAGAAAGTGGATTATAAGCTGGTTAATGAGTATTTAACAAAAGTCTTCAATAATGTTTTGGTTATTGAAGAAATGAGTTTAAAAAATAGTCGTTTTAATGATGTATCCATGAAAGAGATGCATACAGTTGATATTATCGGACATATTCCGGATGCAACGCCAAGTGATATAGCCCGAGAACTGATGGTTACTTTAGGAACGGTTACCACCAGCCTAAATAAATTAGAAAAAAAAGGTTATGTTGAGCGTCATCGTTCTAAGGTAGACCGTCGAGTCGTGCATTTAAGTTTAACCAAGAAAGGTCGATTGATTTACCGTCTGCACAATCGCTTCCATAAAAATATGGTCTCTCGAATCGTAGAGGGAATGGACGATGTTGAGGTTAAGACGCTGGAGCGTGGTTTGCATAATCTTTATCAGTTTTTAGAGGATTTAAAGTAATGCCCTTTGCGAAAATTAGTCAAACAGCTTATTATGTACCGGATCAAATCGTTACTAATAATGATCTTTCAAAAATAATGGATACCAGTGATGAATGGATTTCTAGCCGTACAGGTATTAAAGAAAGACGTATTAGCCGTGATCAGGAAACGAGCGACTTGGCTACTATAGTAGCCAAGCAGCTTTTGGAAAAGTCAGAAATTAAACCTCAAGATCTCGATTTTATTATTGTAGCTACTATTTCACCTGATTCTATGATGCCGACAACGGCAGCGCGTGTTCAGGCTAATATCGGGGCGACCAAGGCCTTTGCTTATGATTTGACTGCAGCCTGTAGTGGTTTCGTTTTTGCTCTTGCGACGGCCGAAAAGTTTATCAAGACTGGTAGTTATCAAAAGGGGATTGTCATTGGTGCTGAAGTTTTATCCAAAACACTGGACTGGACAGATAGGCGCACAGCTGTTCTATTCGGAGATGGAGCTGGCGGTGTCCTATTGGAAGCTCACTCTCAGGAGCATTTCTTGGCAGAGTCTCTTCATAGTGATGGTAGCCGCGGGCAAAGTTTAACATCTGGTCAGTGTGGCTTAGCTTCCCCTTATTCTAAACAAGGGATTAACAATCCTTATGTGGCAATGGATGGGCGTGCTATTTTTGATTTTGCGATAAAGGATGTATCTACTAGCATTAAAGAGCTTTTAGAGTCTACCAACATCACTGGTCAAAATTTGGATTATGCCCTCTTACATCAAGCTAATATCCGTATATTAGACAAGATGGCCAAGAAAATTGATCTTGAACGTAAAAAGTTTTTAGCGAATATGATGTATTATGGCAATACTAGTGCTGCGAGTATTCCTATTTTACTCGCGGAATCTGTTGAAAATGGTATAATTAAATTGGACGGTTCGCAAACAGTCCTTCTATCGGGATTCGGTGGGGGATTGACATGGGGCAGTCTAATTGTTAAAATTTAGATAGATAACTGTGTAAGGCAGTATTTATAATTTTTTATTTTATCTTAAAGGAGAATTTTTAAAATGGCAGTATTTGAAAAGGTACAAGAAATCATCGTTGAAGAGCTTGGTAAAGAACCAGAAGAAGTTCAAACAACAACAACTTTTGATGAGCTTGATGCAGATTCACTTGATGTATTCCAAGTTATTTCAGAAATTGAAGATACTTTTGATATTCAAATCGAAACTGAAGATGGCTTGAATACTGTTGGTGACTTAGTTGCTTACGTAGAAGAAAAAACTAAATAAGCAATTTGAGGGACTGGGATCATCTCCCAGCCTTTGAAGTTTATATATTTAGTCACGAAGGTGCGGTTTTGTTAATGTTTCGGTTCTTTAGAATAGCATACAAGACTGCAAGGTGGACGGGGTAACTCATCCGCCTTCTTCTTTATATTGATACTTTGACATTCAAACTTGTTGAATGTTAAAAATTTAGAAGGTAAAAAACATGAAATCTCGTATAACGGAATTATTAAATATAAAATACCCTATTTTCCAAGGGGGAATGGCTTGGGTGGCAGATGGTGATTTAGCTGGCGCTGTATCAAATGCTGGTGGACTTGGTATCATTGGCGGTGGTAATGCCCCTAAAGAAGTCGTTAAAGCAAATATTGACCGTGTAAAGTCAATCACCAATAGACCCTTTGGGGTTAACATCATGCTTTTGTCTCCTTTTGCTGATGATATTGTTGATCTGGTCATTGAAGAAGGTGTTAAAGTTGTTACGACTGGTGCGGGAAATCCAGGTAAGTATATGGAGCGTTTCCATGATGCTGGTATTACAGTTATTCCCGTTGTGCCTAGCGTAGCGCTCGCTAAACGTATGGAAAAACTCGGTGCTGATGCCGTCATTGCAGAAGGTATGGAAGCTGGCGGGCACATTGGTAAACTAACCACCATGGCCTTAGTACGTCAGGTTGTAGATGCTGTTGATATCCCTGTCATTGGTGCTGGTGGTGTAGCTGATGGTCGTGGGATGGCAGCTGTCTTTATGCTTGGTGCAGAAGCTGTCCAAGTAGGGACCCGCTTTGCAGTTGCCAAGGAATCCAATGCTCATCCTAACTTTAAAAATAAAATCATCAAAGCTAAGGATATTGATACCGTTGTATCAGCGTCAGTAGTTGGCCACCCAGTGCGCGCAATCAAAAACAAGCTATCATCAGCTTATGGACAAGCTGAAAAAGATTTCTTGGCTGGCAAAAAATCTGCTGAAGAAATTGAAGAGCTGGGAGCAGGTGCTCTCCGCAATGCAGTTGTGGATGGTGACGTTCAGAATGGTTCAGTGATGGCAGGGCAAATCGCAGGTTTTGTTCATGAAGAAGAAACCTGCGAGGCTATTTTAAAAGATCTGTACTACGGTGCTGCTAAAGTGATCAAAGAAGAAGCTGCTCGTTGGGTAGAGGTGTCAGTAGACTAAGCAAGACCTGAGATTTTTATTTCATAAAATAGAAATCCAAAGCCAAACTTGGAGGATATTAGAGTGACTAAAACAGCATTTTTATTCGCTGGCCAAGGTGCCCAAAAACTTGGTATGGCGAGTGATTTGTATGAGACTTACCCAATTGTTAGAGAAACATTTGAGACAGCCAGTCAAATTTTAGGTTATGATGTGCGTCAATTGATTGATACTGATGAGAGAAAACTCAATCAAACGCGTTATACACAGCCGGCTATTTTAACAACCTCTATTGCCATTTATCGCCTGCTTCAGGAAAAGGGTTTCCAGCCAGATGCAGTAGCCGGTCTTTCATTGGGAGAATACTCTGCCTTGGTAGCTGCTGGAGCTCTATCTTTTGAAGATGCAGTAGCTTTGGTAGCTGAACGTGGTGAATTGATGGAAACCGCTGCACCAGCTGGTACTGGCAAAATGGTAGCGGTTATGAATACGCCGGTTGAAGTTATTGAAGAAGCTTGTGAGAAGGCCTCTGATAAGGGCTATGTTCGTCCTGCTAATTATAATACACCAGCTCAAATTGTTATCGGTGGAGATATAGCTGCGGTTGATGCTGCGGTTGAAAATCTCAAAGAAGCAGGGGTTAAGAGGCTAATCCCTTTGAAGGTCTCAGGACCTTTCCACACGGCTCTTTTAAAATCAGCTAGCCTTAAATTGGCTCAAAAACTGGAAAGTGTAAGTTTCTCAGACTTTCGAATTCCTTTAGTGGGGAATACGCAAGCCAAAGTTATGACCAAGAAGGATATTAAGTCTCTCTTGGCTCGTCAGGTTATGGAGCCTGTTCGCTTTTATGAGTCAATTGCCACTATGAAAGAGCTTGGGGTGACAGACTATCTTGAAATTGGTCCTGGCAAAGTTCTCAGTGGCTTTATGAAAAAAATTGATAAAGCTGTCACTGTTTCTAATGTGGAAGATCTTGCTAGTCTACAAGCTCTACTAGAAAAATAGGAGACTCTTATGGAATTAACCAATAAAAATGTTTTTATCACAGGTTCAACACGTGGTATCGGTCTAGCTATTGCTCATAAGTTTGCTAGCTTGGGAGCCAATCTCGTTATTAATGGCCGTTCAGAGATTTCAGATGATCTCCTAGCACAATTTGCTAAGTATGGTGTAAAAGTAGTGGCCATTACTGGTGATGTGTCTGATTTTGCAGATGCTAAACGAATGGTTGATGAAGCTATTGTAGCTCTAGGCTCTGTAGATATTCTCATCAATAATGCCGGTATTACTAAGGATAAGTTGATGTTGAAGATGACGGAGGATGATTTTGAAAGTGTTCTTAAAATCAATTTAACCGGCGCTTTCAACATGACACAAGCAGTTCTTAAACCCTTAACCAAGGCTCGTCAGGGAGCTATTATCAATATGTCATCGGTTGTTGGTTTGATAGGTAATGTTGGTCAGGCCAACTATTCAGCTTCTAAGGCGGGGTTACTTGGTTTAACCAAGTCTGTGGCGCGTGAAGTTGCTGCTCGCGGGGTCCGCGTCAATGCTATTGCACCTGGCTTTATCGAATCTGATATGACTGATGCCATTCCTGATAAGATGAAAGATACTATGATTGCCCAAGTTCCCATGAAAAGAATTGGACAGGCAGAAGAAGTGGCGAATGTTGCTGCTTTTCTAGCAAGTCAAGAATATATAACTGGTCAGGTAATCGCCATTGACGGCGGTATGACCATGCAGGGTTAATGGCGATTAGATTACTATTAACACTAAACACAAAATCATCCAGGAAATAAAGAAAGTAAGAGGACTTATTATGACTTTGAATCGTGTTGTTGTGACAGGTTACGGTGTAACTTCGCCAATCGGACATACTCCAGAAGATTTTTGGAACAATCTGGAAAATGGAAAAATCGGAATCAAACCTATTACAAAATTTGATCCTTCAGAAATTCCAGTTCACAATGCTGGAGAAATTCAAGATTTTCCATTCGATAAATATTTTGTCAAAAAAGACACTAACCGTATGGATACCTATTCTCTCTATGCTATTTATGCAGCAATGGAAGCTCTTGATAATGCTCAACTTGATATGGATAGTGTTGATCGTGATCGTACTGGTGTTATCGTATCATCAGGTATAGGCGGTCTGCAGGAGTTGGAAGATCAAATCATTCGTATGCATGAGCGTGGTATGAAACGTATCCAACCGATGTTTATTCCCAAGGCTCTATCAAATATGGGAGCTGGAATCATTGCTCTTAAAATCGGTGCTCAAGGGGTCTGTAAATCTATTACTACAGCTTGTGCATCAGCCAATGATGCTATCGGGGAAGCTTTTCGTGAAATTAAATATGGACTTCATGATGTCATCCTTGCTGGTGGCTCAGAAGCTTCAATTACTAAGATTGGTATCGGTGGCTTTAATGCCTTGAAAACTCTTTCTACTACAGAAGATCCCGCTCGTTCAGCTATTCCATTTGACAAAAACCGTAATGGTTTTGTTATGGGTGAAGGTGCTGGTGTCCTCATCGTGGAAAGTTTAGAGCATGCTCAAAAGCGTGGCGCTAATATTTTAGCTGAAATTGTCGGTTACGGCAGCACCTGTGATGCCTACCACATGACAACTCCAGCTCCAGATGGATCTGGTGCGGCTAAGGCTATGAAATTGGCTATTAAAGAAGCAGGTATTGAACCAAGCCAAGTTGGCTATGTCAATGCGCACGGAACCTCAACCCAAGCCAACGAAAAAGGTGAAAGTAAGGCGATTGTGTCTGTTCTTGGTAAAAATGTTCCTGTTTCTTCAACCAAGTCATATACAGGTCATTTACTGGGTGCAGCTGGTGCTGTTGAAGCTATCGCGACCATTGAAGCTATCCGTCACAGCTTCCTTCCTATGACAGCTGGTACTAAAGAATTATCTGAAGATATCGAAGCAGATGTTATCATGGGTCAAGGTCGTAAGGCAGATATTGATTATGCTATCTCAAATACCTTTGGATTTGGCGGTCATAATGCTGTGCTGGCCTTTAAACATTGGGAGGATTAAACATGAATCTTTCAGAAATTAAAGAGTTAATGAGTCAGTTCGATGGGTCAAGTTTGCGGGAATTTTCTTATAATAATAATGGTGAAACACTAGTGTTCAGTAAAAATGATACACAGTCACTCGCTCCCGCTCCAACACCAGTAGTAAATCAAACTCCTGTTGATGATGCTGAATCTGCTGTGGCTCCAGTAGCTCCAATTTCGACAGCAGCTGAAGGAGATGTTGTAGAAAGTCCCCTAGTTGGTGTGGCCTATCTTGCCCCAGCTCCAGATAAACCAGCTTTTGTCTCTGTTGGTGATAATGTCAAAAAAGGACAAACGCTCTTGATTATTGAAGCGATGAAAGTCATGAATGAAGTCCCTGCGCCTAGAGACGGTATTGTAACAGAAGTTCTCGTTGACAATGAAGAAGTCATCGAATTCGGAAAAGGGTTGGTACGTATTAAATGATTGATATTACAAAAATTCGTGAAGCTCTTCCTCACCGTTATCCAATGCTTCTAGTTGATCGTGTCTTGGAAGTTTCTGATGATGAAATCGTAGCGATTAAAAACGTTACAATCAATGAGCCTTTCTTTAACGGTCACTTTCCTGAATACCCTGTCATGCCTGGAGTCCTGATTATGGAAGCCTTGGCACAAACAGCAGGTGTTTTAGAATTGTCCAAGGAAGAGAACAAAGGGAAATTGGTCTTCTATGCAGGTATGGATAAGGTTAAGTTTAAAAAGCAAGTTGTTCCAGGTGATCAATTGGTAATGACAGCTAAGTTTATTAAACGCCGTGGCACCATCGCTGTGGTAGAAGCTAAGGCAGAGGTTGATGGAAAGCTAGCTGCAAGCGGTACCTTGACATTTGCTATTGGGAACTAGGATGATTTTGTATCACCCTATAGTTTGCCATTGAAAAATATTTTATTCATGAGAAAGGCAGATAAATGTTTAAGAAAATTTTGATCGCCAATCGCGGTGAGATTGCTGTGCGTATTATCCGTGCGGCACGTGAATTAGGTGTCGAAACAGTCGCAATTTATTCAGAAGCTGACAAAGAAGCTCTCCATGTTCTTTTAGCTAATGAAGCAATCTGCATTGGTTCTGCCCATTCAACGGACTCTTATCTTAATATGAACGCTGTCTTATCAGCAGCTATTGTCACAGGGGCAGAAGCTATTCATCCTGGCTTTGGTTTTTTAAGTGAAAACTCTAAATTTGCAACCATGTGTGAAGAGATGAATATCAAATTCATTGGACCTTCTGGAGCTGTTATGGATAAAATGGGCGATAAAATCAACGCTCGTGCGGAGATGATTAAAGCTAAAGTTCCTGTTATCCCAGGTTCAGATGGAGAGGTGATGACGGCTGAAGATGCTCTCAAAATTGCAGATGAGATTGGCTACCCGGTTATGCTTAAGGCTTCGGCTGGGGGCGGAGGAAAGGGCATCCGTAAGGTGGAAGATGCTCAAGATTTAGTTCCAGCTTTTGAATCAGCTTCACAGGAAGCCCTAGCTGCTTTTGGTAACGGGGCTATGTATATTGAAAAGGTTATCTATCCTGCCCGCCACATTGAAGTGCAAATTCTGGGAGATAGTCATGGTCATGTTATTCATCTTGGTGAGCGCGATTGTTCCTTACAACGTAACAACCAAAAAGTTTTGGAAGAAAGCCCATCGATTGCTATTGGTTCAACTTTGCGTCAAGAAATGGGGGCTGCTGCTGTTCGTGCTGCCAAGGCTGTTGATTATGAAAATGCAGGCACTATAGAGTTTCTTCTTGATGAAAAAACGAGTCAATTCTACTTTATGGAGATGAACACCCGTATCCAAGTGGAACATCCTGTTACAGAATTTGTAACAAATGTTGATTTGGTTAAGGAACAAATCCGCATAGCCAATGGACAGGAACTATCTCGTACTCAGGAAGATATTCAGTTTACAGGGCATGCTATTGAGTGTCGAATCAATGCCGAAAATCCTCAATTTAATTTTGCTCCCAGTCCGGGCAAAATCACGGATTTATATCTTCCTAGTGGTGGTGTCGGTATACGTGTAGATTCAGCTGTTTACTACGGATACACAATACCACCTTACTATGATAGTATGATTGCTAAGATTATTGTCCATGGAGAAAATCGCTTTGACGCTTTGATGAAGATGCAGCGTGCCCTTTATGAATTGGAAATCGACGGCGTCTTGACAAATGCAGACTTCCAGCTGGATCTTATCTCAGATCAAAATGTGATTGCTGGAGATTATGATACATCATTCTTGATGGAAACATTTTTACCAGCCTATAATCAAGAGGATTAGGAGGACTTATGGCTTTATTTAAAAAGAAGGATAAGTATATCCGTATCAATCCCAACAATTCTTTACGGACACCTAAAAAAGCCAAACCAGAGGTTCCAGATGAACTTTTTGATAAATGTCCTAGTTGCAAGGTTGTCATCTATCAAAAGGATATGGGAGCTGAGAAGACCTGTCCTTCCTGTGGTTATAACTTCCGTATTTCGGCTCAAGAGCGTCTAGCCTTGACTGTTGATGAGGGAAGTTTTAAAGAAATGTTTACAGGGATTGAAACTAAAGATCCATTAAACTTCCCTAACTACAAGGAAAAAATAGCAGCGACTAAGGAAAAGACAGGCTTGGATGAAGCTGTTGTTACAGGAACTGCTAAAGTAGAAGAACAAGAAACAGCTCTAGCTATTATGGACTCTAACTTTATCATGGCTAGTATGGGAACAGTAGTAGGTGAGAAAATTACGCGTCTCTTTGAGTATGCTATTGAACATCATTTACCCGTTGTTATTTTTACAGCCTCCGGTGGTGCTAGAATGCAAGAAGGTATCATGAGTCTTATGCAGATGGCAAAGGTTTCAGCAGCTGTTAAACGCCATTCAAATGCTGGCCTCTTCTATCTGACAATTCTAACTGATCCAACTACTGGTGGTGTAACAGCTAGCTTTGCTATGGAGGGTGATATGATTATCGCTGAGCCTCAAACCTTGATTGGTTTTGCAGGCCGCCGTGTTATCGAAACAACTGTACGTGAGCAGCTTCCAGATGATTTCCAGAAGGCTGAATTTCTTTTGGCCCACGGTTTCGTGGACGCTATTGTAAAGCGTACGGATCTAAAAGCAACTATTGCTAAACTTATCGCATTTCACGGAGGTGTCCAATGAGTGATGTTGCCCGTATACTAAAAGAAGCGCGTGATCAAGGACGTTTGACGGCACTTGATTATGCAGAACAAATTTTTGATGATTTCATGGAATTGCATGGAGATCGTCACTTTGCTGACGATGGTGCTATTGTGGGTGGCATTGCTCGTTTGGATAGTCGTCCGGTAACCGTTATTGGGATTCAAAAGGGAAAAAATCTTCAAGACAATCTCAATCGAAATTTTGGTCAACCCAATCCGGATGGTTATCGTAAGGCCTTGCGCCTGATGAAGCAGGCCGAAAAATTCGGTCGCCCTGTAATCACCTTTATTAATACAGCTGGTGCTTATCCAGGTGTCGGTGCTGAAGAGAGAGGCCAAGGCGAAGCAATTGCTCGCAATCTCATGGATATGAGTGATCTCAAGGTACCAATTATTGCTATTATCATTGGTGAGGGTGGTTCTGGCGGCGCCCTGGCTCTAGCTGTTGCGGATAAGGTTTGGATGTTGGAACATACAATTTATGCTATTCTTAGCCCCGAGGGCTTTGCTTCCATTTTATGGAAGGATGGCTCACGTGCCACTGAAGCAGCCGAATTAATGAAACTGACAGCCGGTGAACTTTACAATATGGATATTGTAGATAAGGTTATTCCAGAGCATGGTTATTTTTCAAGTGAGATTATAGCCATGATGAAGGAAAATCTGATCGAAGAACTAGATAACCTCAGTCAACTTCCTTTGGAAGAGCTGCTTGAAAACCGCTATCAACGTTTTAGAAAATATTAGTTTTGGGCCCCTTGCGGGCTCTTTTGTTATAATAAGGATCAAAGTATGTATCAAAAATGGAATGATTATTTAGGCTATCAAGGATTCAAATACATCAAACCTGAAAAGGCTGGGCCCCTGGTAGAGGAAATGCTTGCTCTTAAAGCTTTAGGACAAGCTGCGCGTTCTGATTTTACTGAGCTAGCTAAACTCTTGAATAACAAAGTAGTACCTTTTGAAATGACACGTGTCAGCAACTGGGTCAATCAGGCACAGATCGCCCGTCCGCATTTTTGGTGTTACTTTAAGCATCCGAAAGATAGTCAAGATGATGTCGGAATTGCTATTCGTCTCTATGGACAAAAAGATGATTTTGGTATTTCAGTGGAGGTCAGCTTTGTGGAACGTAAGAAATCAGACAGGACTCTTGCTAAACAACATCAGGTTCTTTCCTTGCCTTTGGAGGGATCCCTCTATTATTTTGTTCAAAAAGATGGTTTCAGTCGACGAATGGCAGGGACGGAGAGTAATCGTCAAATTCTGAAGAGAGCGGTAAACATTGGCAGTATCCGTAAGGTGTTGGTGAAATATGATCTTCCCCTAACTCCCCAAACCCAGTTAGAGGACTTAACAGATAGCCTAGCAGTTGGTTTTGAAAAAGTGATGCCCTACTACGAAGCAACCAAGAAAAGAGAAGAACAGTAATATAAAAAATGCTCTATAGATTTCTGGATGATTTAACCAGCAAACTTGTAGAGCATTTATTGTATTTATTTGAGGATGTCAGCTCCCCCCATGTAAGAACGAAGGATCTTTGGAATGGTAACAGAACCATCCTCATTTTGGTAGTTTTCAAGAATAGCGGCGACAGTACGTCCAACAGCAAGACCAGAACCATTGAGGGTGTGGAGCAGCTTAACCTTGCCGTCTGCTTCATCACGATAGCGAATCTGAGCGCGGCGGGCTTGGAAGTCTTCACAGTTTGAGCAAGAAGAAATTTCTCGGTAGGTATTTTGTGCTGGCATCCAGACTTCTAAATCGTATGTCTTAGCGGCAGAGAAGCCCATATCACCAGTACATAGCGTAATGACACGGTAAGGGAGTTCTAGTTTTTGCAGGATATTTTCAGCATTGTCCACCATTTTCTCTAATTCATCATAAGAACTTTCTGGCTTAGCAAATTTGACCATTTCCACCTTGTGGAACTGGTGCAAGCGGATAAGACCACGTGTATCACGACCTGCAGAACCGGCTTCAGAACGAAAAGATGGGCTCATAGCTGTGAAGTAGACAGGCGTATCCTTGCCCTCGATGATTTCACCTCGGTAGTAGTTGGTCAAAGGAACTTCAGCAGTCGGAATGAGGACATAGTCGGATTCTGCCAGCTCGAAGGTATCTTCCTTGAATTTTGGATACTGACCTGTCCCAAACATGGAGTCGTGATTAACCATATAGGGAGGAATCATTTCAGTATATCCTTCTTTAGCATGTTCATCTAGCATAAAATTGTAGATGGCGCGCTCCAAGCGAGCCCCTAGTCCTTTATAGAATAGAAAGCGTGAACCAGTCACCTTACTACCTCGTTCCCAGTCCAGAATATTAAGATCTTCTCCTAAATCCCAGTGTGCTTTGACGTCAAAATTAAAGTTCTGAGCAGTTCCCCAGCGGCGGACTTCAATATTATCGTTTTCATCAACACCGACTGGCACATCATCTGCAGGTGTATTTGGTAGGCCAACTAGGATGGTATTGACAGCGTCATCTGTGTCCGCTAACTCTTTATCAATTGCTTTAATATCGGCAGATACCTGCTGCATTTCGGCAATTTTATCTGTGGCATCTTCCTTATTACGCTTAGCTTGAGCGATAGCTGCAGAAGCAACATTGCGCTGTGCTTTAAGCTCTTCCGATTTAACGATGAGATCACGACGTTTGACATCCAAGTTTTTCAATTCATTCAAGGTTTCACTCGCCACTCCGCGATCAGATAATTTTCTAGCAACAGTGTCAAAATCTGTACGAATACGTTTTAAATCTAACATAAGTTCCTCTTTCTAAAACAAAAGCACAGCAAGGAAGATTGTTGGAGCGCTTATCGCGCGGTTCCATCCAACTTCACTGCTGTGCACTTAATCAGTTATATAATAATAGAGTCAAGGGTAATTCCTTTAGAAAACGGTAGAATTCAAATTGCTTTCCTGTCTGCTCGCAACCACCGCAGACTTTCTGAAAAGATCACAACCCTACTTATCCGTTTGACACTATTATATAAGAAAACAGATGAAAAGTAAACTTAAAGTTTGTAAAAGAATTGAGAAGCATGGTGTTTTAAAATATGCTAGAATATTTTTTTATGAAAGAGAAATCAGAAAGAAATCTAGGAATCGATCTCTTACGTATTTTTGCCATGTTGATGATCATTATTACCCATATCTTAGGTAAAGGCGGTATTCGTGATGAGGTACAGGATTCTGTTGATGTCTATTATTGGGTAACTTGGCTGATACAGGTTACTGCCTATGGGGCTGTTAACTGCTATGCTTTAATCAGTGGCTACGTTGGTATCCATTCTCATTATAAATACTCTAAGGCCCTATCTCTCTGGTTACAGGTCATTTTCTACACGCTAGGTTTCGCCTTGATTTTTAGCCTCGAAGGTCAAACCTTGACACAGAAAGATTGGCTCAAGGCCTTTTTTCCAGTCATTACAGGACAATATTGGTATATCACTGCTTATTTTGGTCTCCTGATTTTCATGCCCCTTCTAAATATAGGTCTGTCTAAAATTAGTAATCATGATTTGAAATATTTGGTTATTGTTGCCATCTTTTTCTTTTCAGTTATGCCAGCCATGTTTGACACACGAGTTGATGAGTTCTCGTTTGCTAAAGGCTTCAGCATGAATTGGCTCACAGTCCTCTATATTATTGGAGCCTATCTCAAACGTTTAGACTTAGAGCGCCTTTTCAAAGAAAGAACCCTACTGTTGATTTTTGCCGGGTCAATTGCAGTTACTTTTATTATGAAATTTATTAAGGGAGATATTTGGTATTGGTATACTTCGCCTAGTATGCTGGCTGGTTCAATTGCGATTTTCATCCGCTTTGAGACGTTAAGGATTAAGAGGGGAGGTATCGGTGCTAAACTGATAACATTGTTCTCCTCAACAACTCTGGGTGTCTATCTTGTACACCTCAATCCCCTTTTGGTTCGCTTTTGGTTGAGAGATGTTTTCATTCCTTTTGTTGACTTCCCAATTTATTTTTTCCCTTTCTTAATTTTAGGTACAGCTCTTTTAATTTTCTTGATCTCAGCTCTCATTGAAATATTGAGAAATTATCTATTTAGAAAACTAAGGATTCTCAATTTTGTGGCTAAAATAGATACGAAATTTCCTTTTGGACGTTATAATTAAAAATAGCAGTGATTTGATCATCACTGCTATTTGTTTTTTTTTCTAAATATATTGCGGATACCAGAACCAATTTTTTGTAGAAGTGTTGGAAGCCTCACAATCTTCTCATTTCCCAATTTTTCACGAGCAATTTTTAAGATTTTTCCTGAATCTTTTGAAGCAAAAAGGAAGGTTCCCTGATCGGTAAAGACTTGGAAATGCCGACCGATAGATCTGCCTGAAACATTAGCTCCGATTTTAAGGATAAAATCCCAGGGAATCTGAATATAGTCCTCAGGGTTTTTATCATTATAAAATTCCAAGGCCTTATCTCCGATGAGAAATTTTCCTACCTTGCTGTCAAGCCCTAGATAAAAGACACCAGTTGTTGTCAGTTCAACTTTGGTATTGATTGATTGTGCCATATTCCCTACCTTAAAAAGTTTTTCTATATTATACCATATTAAAAAGAGGGTTTACCCCTCTTTTAGTTGATTACATCCAGCCGATGACGTGGGCGATGATACCTACGATAAAGAGACCGATGATCATAACGATTGGAGAAACATTCTTCTTGAGCAACCACATACAGAGTAAGGTTAGAAGTAGTCCCATCAAACCTGGGATCAATGAGTCCAGTTGTCCTTGGAGGGTGTTGACCTTTATTGGACCAAGATTTAAGCCATTATTATAACCCTCAATAGCTTCCTTGATAAATTTTCCAGTTACTTTTTGGCTTAGGTCAACATAGGTTTGACCATTGTCATTAGTAAGTTTAGTAGAAGGAAGAGCTAGTATAAATTTAACGTTGACCCAGCGCTCAACAAGTGCTGCTAGGACAAACATACCAAGAATAGAAGCTCCCTTAGTAATCTTTTGGAGGATACCTCCGGAGAGGTCTTTAGTGATTTCAGAACCAGCTTTGTAGCCCAATTCTTGAGTGTACCACAAGAAGGCCATGCGGATGATGTTCCATCCTAGGAAGAAGATGATTGGACCTAAAATGTTGCCTGCTGATGCCAATGAAGCTCCGAGAGCCCCGAGAATAGGACGAATAGTGAACCAGAATACTGGGTCACCGATACCAGCTAGAGGTCCCATCATACCGATTTTAACCCCTTGGATAGCTGTATCATCAATTTCAGCACCGTCTGCTTTTTCTTCTTCAAGGGCTAACGTAACCCCTAAGATAGGAGCAGCTACGTAAGGGTGAGTGTTGAAGAATTCCAAATGACGTTCCAAAGCAGCAGAACGGTCTTCTTTGTTGCTATAAAGTTTTTTAAGAGCTGGGATAAGTGAGTAAGCCCAACCCAAATTTTGCATACGTTCGTAGTTCCATGACCCTTGTAAGAAGGTTGAGCGCCACCAAACTTTACGACGGTCAGATTTTGTTAATTGTATTCTTTCAGCCATTTTTGATGCTCCCTTCTAGTAGTCTTCCAAAATGTCGCCGATTGGATCGCCCGAGCTATTATTAGAACCGCCGCCAGAATTAGATTTACCTGCCATATCAGAAAGGTTGAGGTAGATAAGAGCAATGGCTACCCCGATAGTACCAAGTGCAATGAGGGTAAAATCAGTAACAGCTGCAAAGACGAAACCGAGGGCGAAGAATGGCCAAGTTTCTTTAGTGGCCATCATGTTGATAACCATAGCATAACCAACGGCTACAACCATACCACCACCGATAGTCATACCATCTTTCAGCCAATCTGGGATAGCATTGAGGGTAGCTTGTACAGCTGATGTTGGTAAAGCGAGAAGAAGGGCAATAGGCAAGACAATACGAAGCCCTTGTAGAATAAGAGCAAAGAAGTGAGCGCGTTCTACAGCAGCGATATTTCCCTTTTTGGCAGCAGCGTCTGCTGTGTGGACGATACCGACTGATATAGTACGAACCAACATGGTCAGAGCAAGACCGGCTACGGCTAGAGGAATAGCGACAGCTTTTGCCACACCAATACCTTGATTAGTGAAGTCTCCACCTTTAACCATGATAACTGCAGATGCTGTTGCAGCAAGAGCGATGTCGGGTGCTACGGCTGCACCAATATTAGCCCAACCAAGAGCAATCATTTGAAGAGATCCGCCAAGGATGAGTCCTTCTTCCAGGTGTCCGGTAGCAAGACCAATTAAGGTACATGATACCAGTGGTTGGTGGAATTGAAATTGATCCAAGATACCATCAAGCCCTGCAAAGAAGGCGATGATAAGGACCAAAATAATAGAAATAACTGACATTATTCTAGTTCCTTTCGATTTTTAATAAATAAAGTTATTGCACATTTGCTTTTTCAATGAGATCAAACAAATCTTTTGGAGAATCGTTTGGTACTTTACGAACATCGAATTTAACACCAAGGTCACGCAATTTTTCAAAGGTAGTAACATCGTCTTTGTCCATGGAAAGAACGTTGTTAACAACCGTTTTACCAGTAGAATGAGCCATAGAACCGATGTTGAGTTCGGTAATTGGCACACCACCTTCAATAGCTTGTAAGGCTTCTTGAGGTGTTTCAAACAAGATAAGCGCGCGCGTGTTACCAAAGCGAGGATCTTTTGCAGCTTCAATCAATTTTTTAATTGGTACAACATTAGCCTTTACACCGTTTGGTGCAGCTTGTTTAATCAAGTTCTTACGCAATTCATCGTTGGCAACAGCATCAGAAGCGACAATGATACGATTAGCCTTGGAAGCAGGTGTCCAGTTTGTAGCAACCTGTCCATGAAGCAAACGTGTGTCAACACGAGCAAGATTGATTTTAAGTTTGCCGTCTCCGATGACTGTCCCTTCTGGTATGGCCCCTTGAGGAGCGGCATCCTCAGTTGCTGCAGCTGGAGCAGCTTCCGCAGGATTTAATTCATCAGGAAGCGCCTTAATACCATCTTTGGCCTCCTTGATAATATTCGCAGCCACTTGTTCCACACCTGCATCAGCGGCCATAAGGCGCTCTGTGTAAGCCTGAATCAACATTGGCAAGTTGAGTCCTGTAATGATGGCCATTTTGCGCTCAGTTTCTTCACCCATGATGCGGCTAGCCTGATTAAAAGGTGAACCAGACCAAAGGTCAGCGAGGACTAGGATTTCATCGTCAGCCTCAAATTTGGCAATAGCGTCATTGAAGTGTCCATAGAGATCGTCAGGACCTTCATTTGGCATAAAGGTTACAACTTGAACCTTTTCTTGCTCACCAAAAATCATGGAGCCTGACTGGTGGATACCTTCAGCAAACTTACCATGGCTGGCAATAATAATACCGATACCCATTCTTGAATTACCTCCTTTATTATTAGTTATCTCTAAGATTTCCCATACAATCTCTCCCGATATTTTTTACGGATATCTTAGTGACAGTCAAGAACAAATATATTGTAAAACGCTTTCAAATAAAAGTCAAGATAAATTTATGAAAGATAGCATATATTTCCAAAAATTATCAAAATCTATCAACTATCACTAGTTATCACTATATTAAAAAGCAGATATTCTAAAGGAAATAGCTGCTTTTATGACTATTATACAGTCTAGAAATTATTAGAGAAAAAGTTTTGCTAATTGTCTAGCAACACCGTCTTCCTCATTGCTGTATTTTGTTTGATTATCAGCATAAGGTAGAAGGGCCTTGCTGGCGTTCTTCATCGCATAACCAGTTCCTGCAAAGGACAGCATCTCTGTATCATTATGTTCATCTCCAAAGGCAATGAGATCTTGCTTATCTTTGCGCAGACGTTCTAACAAATGCTTGAGTGCAAAAGCCTTATTGACCCCCTTGGGAGAAAATTCCAGAATATTAAGAGGTCCCCCCCAAGAGTCAACCTCAATGCCATTTTGAAAATGCTCCTGAATTTGATCTGCCAGTAGGTACTTGTCATGAGCACGAGTTTGCATAAGCAGAGCGTTGGGGTCGCGGGTAATTTTTTCGGGAATCAAACGCATATCATCTGTAATATGATTGACACCAAATATCTCAGGCGGAATCAGTTGTCGGTTTTCCATAGTGATATAGAAGTTTTTTTGGTATTCACTGGCCAGAAAATCCGTTTCAAACGCATCGTAGTTTTCCAAGACTTCAAATAGGTAGTTCTTATCAATTTTTACATTGAGTTCTCCAGTCCAAGAAGTTTCAGGAATATGAGTTAGGGCACCGTTGAAATTGATCATGGGTCCCCCCAGACCCAAACGCTTGTAGGGCTTGATAGACATGCGGTAAGGCCGTCCTGTCACAATGACGATTTGATGTCCAAGTTTTGCAATCTTCTTGAGAGTGTCCACTGTATAGTCAGAAATGGTATTATCGCTGCGCAAGAGGGTGCCATCTAAATCTAAGGCAATTATTTTATGAGTCATACTATTCATTATAACAAAAAATAGGTCTAGGACAACAGTTCTAATTTCTTGTCTTCTGTGAATAGAGAAGTCCGACACGACCAAGATGTTTTCAACAAAGCCTATTGTTTTCCCAATCATTATAGGATATAATCAACTTATTGTTTAAAAAAGGAGTTTTGAATTTCAATGGAGAAATTTTTCAGATTAAAGGAACGTGGAACTAATGTCCATACTGAAATTATGGCTGGTTTGACGACTTTCTTTGCGATGTCCTACATCTTATTTGTCAATCCAGCCATGCTGAGTCAGACAGGGATGCCTGCTCAGGGTGTTTTCCTGGCAACTATTATTGGTGCAGTTGCGGGGACTTTGATGATGGCCCTGTATGCCAACTTACCCTACGCTCAAGCGCCAGGTATGGGGTTGAATGCTTTCTTTACCTATACTGTTGTCTTTTCTCTCGGTTATAGCTGGCAAGAGGCCCTAGCCATGGTTTTCTTGTGTGGACTTATTTCACTAATTATCACAGTTACGAAAGTACGTAAGATGATAATTGAATTGATTCCTAACACTCTTAAATCAGCGATTTCAGCAGGGATTGGTATTTTCTTAGCCTATGTGGGTATCAAAAATGCTGGCTTTTTGAGTTTTGCGATTGATCCCCACAAATATACCGTATCTGGAACTGGTGCTGACAAGGCTGCTGCTTCCATTACAGCAGACTCTTCTGCTACACCTAGCCTCGTCGCTTTCAATAATCCAGCGGTTATCTTAGCCTTGATTGGGCTTGCAATTACCATTATTTTCATTGTTAAAGGTATTCGTGGTGGTGTCATTATTTCTATTGCAGTGACGACCTTAGTTGGGATCTTTCTGGGAGTTGTTGATTTGAGTAGCCTCAATTGGTCGGAAACCAACCTTTCAGCTTCTTTCCATGATTTAAAAGATGTCTTTGGTGTAGCCCTTGGCAGTAAAGGTTTAGGCTCACTTTTCTCTGATATCACAAGAATTCCAAGTGTTCTAATGGCCATCCTTGCTTTTTCTCTAACAGATATCTTTGATACTATTGGAACACTAATCGGTACAGGTGAAAAGGTCGGTATCGTAGCGACAACTGGCGAAAACAAAGAATCTGAAGGATTGGATCGGGCTCTCTTTTCTGACTTGGTTGGGACAACCGTCGGTGCTATCGCTGGTACTTCAAATGTTACAACCTATGTTGAATCTGCTGCTGGTATTGGTGCTGGTGGCCGTACTGGTTTAACTGCTCTCGTTGTAGCAGGTCTCTTTGCAATCTCCAGCATCTTTAGTCCCTTGGTATCCCTTGTACCAACTCAGGCTACGGCTCCTATTCTCATCATCGTTGGTATTATGATGCTATCCAATCTGAAAAATATTCAATGGGATGATTTATCAGAAGCGGTCCCTGCCTTCTTTACATCTGTTTTTATGGGATTTGCTTATAGTATTACCTATGGTATCGCTGCTGGTTTTATTACCTTTACCTTGGTAAAAATTATCAAGGGTCAGGTCAAGGATATTCATTTGATTTTATGGATTCTAGATCTCCTCTTCATCCTCAATTTCATTAGTTTAGCCCTTTTATAGTTTTCTATTTGTGATTACATAAAATAATTGGAAGAGCAGTTCTTTTTTGATATAATGACTCTATGTTTTACAGTCATAACGAAGACGAGCTAAGAGCAATTGGTTCAAGGATAGGACAGTCTTTGCAAGCGCAGGATGTCCTTATTTTGACCGGAGAGCTCGGTGCTGGGAAAACAACGCTTACAAAAGGGATTGCTCAGGCTTTAGAGATATCGCAAATGATTAAGAGTCCAACTTACACCATTATCCGTGAGTATGAAGGGAAGTTACCTCTCTATCATTTGGATGTTTATCGTATTGGAGATGACCCAGATTCGATTGATTTAGATGACTTTCTTTTCGATGCTGGTGTTACGGTTATTGAATGGGGGCATCTTCTGGGGTCTAATCTACCGGATGATTATTTGGAAGTCATTATCGACCGGGTTGATGATGGACGCCAAGTTTCCTTTAAGGCTGTTGGGGAGCGCTCTCAAGAATTGATGGGAGCAATCAGTGGCTAGCCAGAAAGTTATTTTTGAAGAAGCTAAAGCACAAGACGCTTCGGCCCTAATTAGTTTTTTTAAAAGAAGTGATAGTCGAAACAGACTTGATTACCAAGGATAGCGAACCCCTGTCGGAAATTCAAATGTTTGAATTTCTGGAAAAACAGTTGCACAGTCCAAGAGATATTTGTATTCTAGCTAAACTGGAGGGACAAATCATCGGCTTGCTCAATCTTGTCAGCCATCCAGAGTTCTCAGGAGCCTGGGCGGGCGATGTCTTTTTAGTGATTGCTAAGGATTACCGTGGCCATGGCCTAGGAGGCATCCTCATGGAAATGGTGATAGACTGGGCTCAAGAATCCGACTGTTTAACGCGACTCATTCTAACCGTTCAAGTGAGAAATAAACCCGCTATCCATCTTTACCAAAAATTTGGATTTGAAATAGATGGTCTTCAAACCGATGCTGTCCTCAGCAAAGAAAACCATTATCTTGAGGTCTATGCGATGAGCAGACCAGTAAATAAGGACTAGATATGAAATTAGGAAGAAAAATTTTTATGATGTTGTCAGCTATTGTGGCAACAACAATTTTAGCAATTGTTATCTATGGGGGCAGTGCCCTCAATTTTACCAATAATCAGTTATTACAGACTTTCAAACAGTATGGTAAAAGTAGCAAGGCTATTGAACAGACTAAGCCTTTTTCCATCCTTTTGATGGGGGTTGACACTGGTGATTCCCAGCGTAAGGAAACCTGGGAAGGTAATAGTGACACTATGATTCTTGTTACGGTTAATCCTAAGACAAAAAAGACAACGATGACCAGTCTGGAACGGGATGTTTTAATTAATATGTCTGATGATTCCAGTGATCAAGCTAAACTTAATGCAGCCTATGCTAGTGGAGGAACGAAAAAAGCCTTATCCGTTATCGGTGGTCTGCTTGATATTGATATCGATTATTACATGCAGGTTAATATGCAGGGCTTGGTTGATTTGGTTGATGCGGTCGGTGGTATCACAGTTACCAATAATTTCGATTTCCCAATTTCTATTGCCGAAAACGAACCAGAATACACGGCGACTGTTGAGCCTGGGACGCACTTAATCAATGGTCAACAAGCTCTGGTTTATGCCCGTATGCGCTATGACGATCCCGAAGGAGACTATGGCCGTCAAAAACGTCAGCGCGAGGTTATTCAAAAAGTTGTAAAAAAATTGTTGAACATGGGAAATAGTGTTAGCAGCTATCAAAAAATCTTATCAGCTGTAAGTAAGAATATGCAGACAGATATTGATCTTTCAACCAACAACTTGACTAATCTACTTGGTTATAGAGATGCTATTGGTAATGTTAAAACCTATCAGTTGAAAGGAACTGATGCTATGATTGATGGTGGTTCCTATCAAATTGCAACGGCCAATGATCTGTTAAAAATTCAAAACCGCATCAAAAAAGAACTAGGACTTAAAGAGGAAACAGAATCTAGCATGAAAACTAATGCTGTTTTATATGAGAATCTCTACGGTCAAGATCTGGACTCTTATGGATCAGAAGATGATTCTGCAGCTTATGGTGACAGTAGCTACGGTTCTTATAGCTCTGACTATTCTGGTACAGATGATGGTAGCGCAGCAGGTGGCTATAATGCACCGAGTGATTATGGCACAGGCGGCTACAGCAGCTATGGAACGGGATACTAGAAGTGAGGTTTGGAAAAACAGATTGTTATACATTCCATAATTATTAAACTTTCTAAATATAAAAATGAACGAATCGGTCTCTTGTGGAGAATAGTTTCGTTCATTTTTTATTATTTAATAACAATCACTCAAAGGCTTGAAAGTATCTGTTTTATGAAAAAGAGTAGAACAGGATATAAGTGGATAAAAAAACACCCGAATCGGGTGCCACTTTTTAAAAGTTGTATACGGATAAACCTTATTTTAACTTGCTGTGTTGTTTCGAATGGTTCCAAAACTAAGGCTTTAAGTTTTGGGGAAAAGAAAAGCCACAATATGTGATTCTACTTGTAAAAAATTAGTATTGATATATAATTTAAGTAAAGGTAGAGCCTTTCTAACTCCCCTTGAAACAGACTTGTCTGCGGTAGGAGGTGGGACGGTTCTACCTTTTTTTATTTTGCAACCGACTTCAAAACATAGGCTCTTTGTCAACTGTAGTGGGTGACTTATAGCAGCTCCATAATATCTGTAGTGGGCAAGTCCGCTTTGGGTATTATAGGGCTTTTTGAGTTTAACCAAAATCTCATCGCTTTGAATAGTAAAACGCTTTGAAAGACCGTTTTAGCTTGTCTTTAAAAACTTAAAAGAGAGAATCCATCTGATTCTCTCTTGCGCTGAGTTATGAGTCATCCACTACACTTTATCCGGTCTAGGGGATATTTACTTGGATGAATTAGTTAGAATAATATCATTTTGGTTTTATTGCCATTTCTGCAGCCGTTGCTCGATTTCTTCGAGATAAGATTGAGTGTTCTGATGAAAGACTTGAAATTTATAGGTCAGGTCTTTTTTATAGTCGCTAATGACATCTAACTGTTGTGAAATAAGAGTGATATCGTCTTGAATGTTAGTGATGTCTCGTTTTATATTCTTAAAGCTAGATCGAGTTTCCTTGAAATTTTCTTTAAAGCAGTCGCGGTTCTGATATACTTTATAGGCTCCATAAACTGTTATACCAGACAGGAGCAGTCGTCCTAGTTTCATGCGGTCACCTCGTTGGCAATTTTCTGAGCAAGTTTAGCAAGAGCATCAAAGTCGGGTTCGTGCTCGGTAAAGGTAATACTTAGCTCATCATTGCTATCATAGCGGGGAATCAGGTGGATATGAGCATGGAAAACAGATTGTCCTGCCACCTCTTCATTGTTATTGAGAATGTTGAGGCCCTTAGCATTTGTGGCTGATTTCACAGCCCGTGCTAATTTTGGTAGGCGAGAAGAGAGCTCCAATGCGGTTTTCTCAGACATCTCCAAGACATTGCGAACATGTTCCTTGGGAACCACTAGGGTATGACCAGGAGTTGTCTGAGAGATATCCAGAAAAGCTAGCACTTTGTCATCTTCATAGACTTTGGAAGAAGGAATTTCTCCGGCAATGATTTTACAAAAAATACAGCTGTCCATGTAAATACCTCTCGATTAATAATGTTTTTGTTATAATAATTATATTATTGATTATAACAAAAAATAGAAAGAATACTATGTTAAAAGTAGAAAAAATGACAGGGGGCTATCTGAATATTCCTGTCTTAAAGGATTTATCTTTTGAAGTTGCCGATGGGGAACTGGTAGGTCTCATTGGTCTTAATGGTGCCGGAAAATCGACAACGATTAAAGAGATTATCGGTCTTTTGACCCCTTATCAAGGAGATATCAGTATTGATGATGTGACTCTTAGTCGGGATAAGGTAGCCTACCGTAGAAAAATCGGTTTTATCCCTGAGACGCCTAGTCTTTATGAAGAGCTGACTTTGCGCGAGCATCTGGAAACAGTTGCTATGGCCTATGATATTCCAGTGAAGACAGCTCTGGAAAGGGCACAAAGCCTGCTTGAACTCTTTAGGCTGGCTGATAAATTGGACTGGTTTCCTGTAAACTTTTCCAAGGGAATGAAGCAGAAGGTCATGATCACCTGTGCTTTTATTGTTGAACCTAGACTTTTGATTGTGGATGAACCCTTCCTTGGCTTGGATCCTGTGGCTATCAATGATCTAACAGATCTTCTCAACAAAGAAAAAGCTAAGGGTACCTCGATTCTTATGTCTACCCATGTCTTAGATTCGGCAGAGAAAATGTGCGATCGTTTTGTCATTTTGCATCAGGGGCAAGTGTGCGCTCAAGGAACTCTAGCAGATTTGCGTCAGGATTTTGGTCAGATGGATGCTAGTCTCAACGATATTTATATGGTGCTAACTAAAGAGGTCTGATATGAAAGAAGTATTTGCTAAACGCCGCTTTGACTTTAACCAGCAGTGCTTGAAATATCTCCGCTATGTTCTCAATGACCATTTTATTCTGGTCTTGCTCTTCTTATTAGGCTTTCTTTTGGTACAGTATAGCAGCCTATTGCAGCATTTTCCCAATAACCGCCTGCCGATTATCCTTAGTCTTAGTACCCTGATTTTGATTTTATTATGGTTTGGGCGGGTGGCTACTTATTTAGAGCCTGCCGATTATATTTTCCTTCTACCTAAAGAAGATGAACTTTTAAAGCTTATTAGGCAGGCTAGGTTCCGAAGTTTTGCGCTCTGGGGGAGTTTGCAGACAGCTCTGCTCATTGTTTTAGCACCAATTTTTCTGGCTTTAGGTTTTTCAAAAACAGCCTTCTTTGCTTTGCTTATCGGTTTGCTTATTGTGAAGGCTTTAGTGGTCTATGCTAGAAGCAGACGACTAACTGCAGCAGATCACTTTGATTGGGATTGGGCTATTAGCTATGAACAGGGACGTCAACAGTCCATTTTAAAATTTTATTCCCTCTTTACCAATGTTAAGGGGATTTCAACTCAAAATAAGCGTCGTGCTTATCTGGATGTATTTCTATCGAGGTTACTTAAGCAACAGTCCAACCTGTGGTCCAATCTTTATATGAGAGCGTATTTCCGCAGTGGTGATTATCTTGGTCTTACTTTACGTCTTACGGTTCTGGGTATTTTAAGTTTAGTTTTTATTGACCAAGCTCTGGTAGCAAGCTCTCTAGCTGTACTCTTTAATTACTTGCTTTTGTTCCAACTTTTAGCGTTGGCTAATCATTACGACTACCAGTACTTGACCCAGCTTTTTCCGGTTGATGCAGATCTCAAAAAAAGGAATTTTAAAAGTAGTCTGAGAAAAATTCTCTATCTTATTTTAGGACTTGAAGTTCTTGTTTTATTGGTCTTTGCTTTCTCATGGCAAAGTCTACTGCTGCTAGTAGTTGTCAGTCTCGTCTTGAATGAGGTTTATTTGCCTTACAAGTTAAAGAATATGATTGACGCGGACTGATAAAACAAGTAAAATAATAAAACAGATTACAGTCTATGGATAACAAAAGGAGGGGTAACGTGACAACAACTGATTCAGATTTGACTTTAAAGCCCTTGCGTGGTAAAAGTGGTAAAGCTTATATCGGAACTTATCCGAATGGAGATCGTGTCTTTGTTAAAATGAATACGACCCCTATTTTGGCTGCTTTAGCTAAGGAACAAATTGCACCTCAACTGCTTTGGGCCAAGCGGATGTCCAATGGCGATGTGATGAGTGCGCAAGAATGGCTTAATGGACGTATTTTAAACAAGCAGGACATGACGAGTAAGCAGATTATTCAGATTTTGCTACGCATGCACCGCTCAAGAACTTTGGTCAACCAATTGTCCCAACTCAATTATAAGATTGAAACACCCAAGGATCTCGTGATTGACTGGGGAAATAGTGTACCAGAGCAACTGCGTTCTAATACCTTTTTGCAATCCATCGCTCAGGAACTCAAAGATAACTTGCCAGAGTTTGATCCTGAAAAAGCAACTATCGTGCATGGGGACCTGCGTCATAGCAACTGGGTTATTACTACCAGTGGGTTGATTTATCTAGTGGATTGGGATTCTGTTCGCCTGACAGATCGTATGTACGATGTGGCCTACATGCTGAGTCATTACATCCCTTATACCCACTGGAATGAGTGGTTGAGTTATTATGGCTATAAGACTAATGATCTGGTTATGACAAAGGTAGCCTGGTTTGGGCAACTGTCTTACCTAACTCAAATTCTCAAATGTTTCGATGAAAACGACATGGAGCATGTCAACCAAGAGATTTATGATTTGCGCAAATTCCGCGAGATAGTTGGTAAATCATAGAATGAGAGTGAGAAAACGTAAAGGTGCTGAAGAGCATCTCGCCAACAACCCATATTATGTGATCCTCAGCCCCGAAGATGCTAAGGGGAAGTGGCATCAAGTCTTTGGTAATGACAAGCCCATCCATATTGAGGTTGGTTCTGGCAAGGGGGGCTTTATTACAGGAATGGCAGCACAAAATCCTGATATTAACTATATCGGTATTGATCTTCAGATTTCTGTCCTCAGTCATGCCCTTGATAAGGTCTTAGCCAGTGATCTTGATAATGTTCGCTTGTTACAGGTGGATGGATCTAGCTTGACCAATTACTTTGCGGACCAAGAGATTGACCTTCTATATCTCAATTTTTCAGATCCTTGGCCCAAGACTAAGCATGAAAAACGCCGCTTAACCTACAAGACCTTCCTAGATATTTATAAGAAGATTTTACCCGAGCATGGGGAAATCCACTTTAAGACGGATAATCGTGGATTATTTGAGTACAGTTTAGCTAGTTTTTCCCAGTATGGAATGGTTTTACAAAAGGTTTGGTTAGATTTACATGCTAGTGATTTTGCGGATAATGTGATGACAGAATATGAGCAGAAATTTTCTGATAAAGGTCAGGTCATCTATCGGGTAGAAGCTAGATTTTAGCAAGAAAAAGAGGCGCAGTGGTTTTTTTCTTGAATAATTTATGTTATAATGTCACCTCAGTGGCATTTCTATGGAGAAGTCGCATAGTGGCCGAGTGCGCACGCTTGGAAAGCGTGTAGTCCTTAACGGGGCTCGGGGGTTCGAATCCCCTCTTCTCCTTTGACAAAAACTTAAAAATGGGCTTTATTAGTTTAAAAGGCAATCAAACCTTGCAATTGTTGGAATGACGTGCTATACTACTAATAATGATACAAAGAAGGAGGCGGAGTTGTAACTTCGCCTCTTATGTATTGCTTTATTCTCTTGTTTTAAGGATGGGATGGGCTCTATAGATCTTAAATCCCTTCGATTTATGGCAAGAATTGATAAAAGTTAGAAAAAGGAGGGGCCTATTATCGCAAATCAATCTATTGTTGATCTTGTTACCCAGACAATTGCACCGGTAATTCCACAACCCTTTGAATTGGTTGATGTTGTCTATGAAAAAATGGGGGCTGACTATGTGCTCTCGGTTCTAGTGGATAAACCGCAAGGCATAACTGTTGACGATACGGCCGAGTTGACGGATCTCATCAGTCCCTTGTTGGATGAGATTAAACCTGATCCTTTTCCGAGCCAGTACATGCTAGAGGTTTCCAGTCCAGGTTTGGAACGTCCTTTAAAAACAACTGAAAGTCTGAGTGCGGCGGTTGGTAGCTATATCAATGTCAGCCTCTATAAGGCTATTGATAAGGTTAAAGTTTTTGAAGGGGACTTGGTGGATTTTGATGGTGAAAACTTAACACTTGAATACAGGGATAAAACCCAAAAGAAGATGGTCGTAATCCCTTACTCGACAGTAGCCAAAGCCCGTTTAGCTGTTAAGCTGTGATAGGCTTTGCTTCAGAAGATCTTATCTAAGAAATTTGAGTTTTAGTGAGTAGAAATTGTAGATAGAAAGGATACCAGCTCCGCTAATTAGCGAGCCTAAAATGTTATGAGCAAAGAAATGCTAGAAGCCTTCCGCGTTTTGGAAGAAGAAAAACACATTGATAAAAACGATATTATTGATGCGGTTACGGAATCGCTTAAATCGGCCTATAAACGCCGCTATGGTCAATCAGAAAGCTGTGAGGTTGAATTTAACGAAAAGACGGGTGACTTCCAAGTTTATAGTGTCCGTGAGGTTGTTGAAGAAGTTTTCGATAGTCGTTTGGAAATTAGTCTGGCCGATGCCCTGAAAATTAGTTCTGCCTATGAACTCGGGGATAAAATTCGTTTTGAAGAATCGGTCAAAGAATTTGGTCGGGTAGCTGCCCAGTCGGCTAAACAGACGATCATGGAAAAAATGCGTCGTCAGATGCGTGAAATCACCTACAATGAGTACAAAGAGCATGAAGGTGAAATCATGACGGGGACTGTTGAGCGTTTTGACCAACGTTTCATCTATGTCAACCTGGGATCTCTAGAAGCGCAACTATCTCACCAAGATCAAATCCCGGGAGAAGCTTTTAAATCCCATGACCGTATTGAAGTTTATGTCTATAAGGTTGAGAATAATCCTCGCGGTGTTAATGTTTTCGTTAGCCGTAGCCATCCAGGCTTTATCAAACGTATCATGGAGCAAGAAATTCCTGAAGTTTTCGACGGAACGGTTGAAATCATGAGCCTTGCCCGTGAAGCGGGAGATCGTACCAAGGTTGCTGTCCGCAGTCATAATTCTAACGTAGATGCTATCGGTACAATTGTCGGTCGCGGTGGTGCCAATATCAAGAAGGTTGTTGGCAAATTCCACCCTGTTCGTCTTGATCCAAAAACAGGTCTTGAAGTTCCAGTGGAAGAAAACATTGATGTCATCCAATGGGAAGAAGATCCAGCAGAATTTATTTACAATGCCATTGCACCAGCAGAAGTTGACTATGTCATCTTTGATGATGAAAATAGCAAGCATGCAACGGTTGTTGTTCCTGACAGCAAGCTATCTTTGGCTATTGGTCGCCGTGGGCAGAATGTTCGTTTAGCAGCCCATTTGACTGGTTACCGCATTGATATTAAATCAGCTAGCGAATACGAGGCTATGGCAGCTGATTTGGACGAAGAAGCGGAAGAGACTGCAGTTGAAAATTTGACAGCTGATATAGAAAGTTCTGCGGACGATTCAGCCGAAGAATTATCAACCGAAACGCAATAGAAAGCAAGGGAAGGTGTTTTATGGCAAAAACAAGAAAAATACCTTTGAGGAAATCAGTTGTTTCAGGTGAAGTGATTGACAAGCGCGACTTACTTCGGATTGTCAAAAATAAAGATGGTCAGATCTTAATTGATCCGACTGGGAAGCAAAATGGACGCGGTGCCTATATTAAATTAGACAATGAAGAAGCCCTGCTGGCTAAAAAAAACCATGCCTTCAATCATAGTTTTTCGATGAATGTACCAGAAGAATTTTATGATGAATTAATTGCTTATGTAGATCACAAGGTCAAAAGAAGAGAGTTAGGTCTTGAATAATTTAGATAGACTGTCAAAACTAATTGGATTGGCCCAAGGTGCAGGCTCAATTGTTTCGGGTGAGGAACTGGTCATCAAGGCCATCCAAAACCATAAAACAAGATTGGTCTTTCTAGCACATGATGCTGCCCCAAATTTGACAAAAAAAGTAACAGATAAATGTAATTATTACGATATAGAATTCTCCACAGTGTTTTCAGCACTGGAATTAAGCGTTGCTATCGGCCGTTCCCGCAAGGTTTTGGCCGTCACAGACGCTGGATTTTCAAAGAAAATGAGGACTCTTATGGACTAAAGAATAGGAGGACAGGATTTGTCTAAGAAAAGATTGTATGAAATTGCCAAAGAACTTGGCAAACCAAGTAAAGAGGTCGTGGCTCAGGCCAAAGCGCTCGGCTTAGATGTTAAAAGTCATGCTTCGAGCGTAGAAGATGCTGATGCTAAGCGTATTGAGGGAAGTTTTTCATCTACAACTAAGAAGGAAAACACCAAGGAACAAGATCCTAAACCGGCTCCAAAAGCTAAAGCGGCATTAACACAAAAGCCAGCTCAAGCGCAGCAAGCTCAGACCGAGACAAAAGCGGGGTCTGGCCAAAAGTCGGATCAGGCTAAACCGACATCTAAACCTAAAATCCGTAATTTTAAGGCGGAACGTGAAGCCAAGGCTAAGGCGGAAGCAGAACGTCGTCGAAACAATCAAAATAATCATCGTAAAGATAATAGTCGTGATGATAAAAATAAGAATCGCCGTCAGGACAACCGTCCTAATAACCACGATCGCAACAACCGCCGTGACAATGCTAACCGTCAGCCACAAAACCAAGGTCCACGTATTGACTTTAAGGCGCGTGCGACAGCCTTGAAGGCAGAGCAAAACGCTGAATATTCACGTGAGAGTGAGAACCGTTTCCGTCAAGAACAAGAAAACAAACAGCGTGCAGCTCAAGAGCGGGAACAGGCTCGTCAAAATAAACGTAAGGAGGAGCAAGAAATTACACTTACTCCAACACCTGTGCGGCCAAGCCCTGCGCCTGCAGCGGTTGTCAATCAGCCGGTGAAAGATAATCGCCGTAAAAAGGCTAACCGTCCGGACAAATCACATGATTTTTCAGATAGAAATGAGGACGGACCAAAACCAAGTAAAAATAAAAAGTGGAATAATCAAAACCAAGTGAGAAATCAAAGAAACAGTAACTGGAACAACACTAAGAAGAATAAAAAAGGTAAAAATAACCGCAATAATAATGTTGCTCCCAAGCCGGTAACAGAGCGTAAATTCCATGAATTACCAAAAGTGCTTGAATACACTGAAGGTATGACTGTCGTGGATATCGCTAAACGTATCAAGCGTGAACCGGCCGAAATTGTCAAAAAGCTATTCATGATGGGGGTTATGGCTACCCAAAATCAATCTCTGGATGCTGATACGATCGAACTTTTGATGGTAGATTACGGTATAGAACCTAAACAAAAAGTTGAAGTTGATGATGCAGATATTGAACGTTTCTTTGTAGATGATACTTATCTCAATTCGGAAGCTATGGTCGAACGTGCCCCTGTTGTAACCATTATGGGACACGTTGATCACGGTAAAACTACTCTTCTTGACACCTTGCGCAATTCTCGTGTTGCTACAGGTGAAGCTGGTGGGATCACTCAACATATAGGAGCTTATCAAATTGAGGCTGACGGTAAGAAGATTACCTTCCTTGATACACCAGGACACGCGGCCTTTACGAGTATGCGTGCACGTGGGGCTTCGGTTACAGACATTACCATCTTGATTGTTGCAGCTGATGATGGGGTTATGCCGCAAACTATTGAAGCAATCAATCATTCAAAAGCTGCTGGTGTCCCGATCATTGTTGCCATCAATAAGATTGATAAACCAGGAGCTAATCCAGAGCGTGTTATCGGTGAATTAGCTGAGCACGGTGTTATCTCAACCGCTTGGGGTGGTGATTCTGAATTTGTTGAAATCTCAGCCAAATTTGGTAAAAATATTGAGGAATTGTTAGAAACAGTCCTTCTAGTTGCCGAAATCCAAGAATTGAAAGCAGACCCAACTGTGCGTGCCATCGGTACGGTTATTGAGGCCCGTCTGGATAAAGGAAAAGGTGCCGTTGCGACCCTTCTTGTTCAACAAGGGACTCTTCACGTACAAGATCCAATTGTTGTTGGTAATACTTTCGGCCGTGTTCGTGCCATGACTAATGATATTGGTCGCCGTGTTAAGACAGCCGAGCCATCAACGCCTGTTTCTATTACTGGTCTCAATGAAGCTCCAATGGCAGGTGATCATTTTGCCGTTTATGAAGATGAAAAAGCAGCCCGTGCTGCTGGCGAAGAACGGGCTAAGCGCGCTCTTTTGAAACAACGTCAGGTTACTCACCGCGTCAGTCTTGAAAATCTCTTTGATACCCTCAAAGATGGCGAAGTTAAAACTGTTAATATCATCATCAAGGCAGATGTGCAAGGTTCTGTTGAAGCCTTGTCTGCTTCCTTGCAAAAGATTGAAGTAGAAGGTGTTAAAGTTACTATCGTTCACTCTGCTGTCGGTGCTATCAATGAGTCCGATATTACTCTGGCTGAGGCATCAAACGCTGTTGTTATCGGTTTCAATGTCCGTCCGACATCACAAGCCCGTGCTCAAGCAGAAACGGATGAAGTGGAAATTCGTCTTCACAGCATCATCTACAAGGTTATCGAAGAAATCGAAGATGCCATGAAGGGTCTGCTTGATCCTGAATATGAAGAAAAAGTCATCGGGGAAGCTATTATTCGTGAAACATTCAAGGTATCTAAGGTTGGGACCATTGGTGGTTTCTTTGTTACCAATGGTAAAGTTACTCGTGACTCCAGCGTTCGTGTTATCCGTGATGGTGTTGTCATTTACGATGGTAAATTAGTTAGCTTAAAGCACTACAAGGATGATGTGAAAGAAGTTGGTAATGCACAAGAAGGTGGTCTCATGATTGAGGGCTATAATGATCTTGAGGTAGATGATATTATCGAAGCTTATATTATGGAAGAAATCAAGAGATAGTTCCATTATCGTGATTGAGAAAGGAGCACAATGGCTAAATCATTTCGTGTCGACCGTGTAGGTATGGAGATTAAACGGGAAGTTAATGAAATTCTTCAAAAGAAGGTTCGTGATCCTCGTGTCTCCGATGTTACTATTACAGATGTGCAAATGCTAGGAGATCTTTCAGCAGCAAGGGTTTACTACACCATCCATTCAAGTCTCGCTTCTGATAATCAGAAAGCGCAGACCGGCCTAGATAAAGCCAAAGGAACCATCAAACGTGAACTTGGTAAAAATCTAACCATGTATAAAATTCCTGATTTAATCTTTATCAAAGATGAATCTATTGAATATGGGAATAAAATTGATCAAATGCTGCATGACTTGAGAAATAAGGATTAAGATAACCTTTCAAAGGTCTGATTTTGCCTTTTATATAAACATACTCGTGGTGCTAGTTGATTTTCAACGACAATAAAAAGCCCAAAAGGACTATACTGTAAGTGACAAAACAAACAGGAGGTAGTCCTAATGAGCCACTTACAGTATACCGCTAAATCCCATCATTTACAATGGAATATCAAACAATTATCTCAAATCAGTTCCCAATTTTATCATACCTACTGCCCCGATTCTTTGAAACATCGTCGCAATATTGGTTTAGTCAAAGTTTCAGATGAGTCAGACCGAAGACAAACTTCTTTTTGGAGGTTTGTCTTTTTTGGTGTCTCTTATCTTTAAGATGAAAAATGGAT
>NZ_JBHSAC010000053.1:0-1541 GCF_042649885.1 Streptococcus dentapri
GTCAGAACGCCTGATTCCTCTTCTGTTCAGCCGGAGGTGCCTCATGTTTCCCATCAGACCGATGGGTCTGGCTTAGAAGCTGGGGCAGTTTCTGGAGCTAAGGGCAGTTCGGTTCCTAGAGCCAAGGTTGGCGATGTCGAGGCACCGGCTAGAGCTGGGGAGGTATCCGGCAGTGCTCGAGAGCTTCCTAAGGCGAGTCCTAAGATGGACACACCGGAAGGGAAAGCTGGGGAAGTGGCAGGAGTTACCAGTGCTGTAGATGATGTTCCTCGGATAGACAAGGTAGAAGTCGAGTTTAACCGTAACCCTAAGCATGATGAAGTTGAGTTTTCTCGTCAGCTTGCAGATCAAGAAAAAGGCATGAATGAGCTGACCGTTCAGGAATACCTTGATAACCGTGAAAAATATATCGCAGAAGGTAGAGCCCTAGAAGGGGATGCGGCTCAGAAGGCAGCACGAGAGGATGCTTTTGAAACCAAGTATAAAGAATTACGTGACTCAGGTTTATCTCGTTCAGAGGCTCAGGCACAGGCTCAAGCGTGGCTGGATACTCAAGCTGCTCTTCATAATCCCGACCAAATTGCTGGAGGGAACCCGCTCAATATTGGCGGAATGGGAGATAAAGCCATTAACTCATCCATTGGTTCCCAGTGGAAATACCGGATTGATGCAGTCGATGAACAAATTCAAGCCATGGCAGCTAAGATGACTCCTGACCAATTGCAAAATACCTATTTAAATGTTAAACTAACATATTAGGAGGAACGCATGCTTAAAGACTTTAATAAAGTGGCAGACATGCCTCAAGAAGTGATTGAGAAGTATAAGAATAAGGTACCTGCCGAACTGCTTCAAATCTGGGAAGAAGACGGCCTAGGAACTTTTCTTAATGGCTACCTCAAGGTCATCAATCCGGAAGATTACTTAGAACTGGTCCAAGAAACCTATTTTAGAGGAGATGTCTCTGTTCCGATTTTTGTGACAGCTTTTGGAGATGTTATCACTTTGGAAGAAGGAAAAACCCTAAGAAATGTAATGTATAGAGAAGGTAACTTTAAACTTATACCTGGTGGTATGAAATATTTTGTAATTGATTTAGAGGATAAAGAATTTATTGAAGAAAGTTTTGATATTGATTTTTACCAAGAAGCTATTGAGAAGCATGGGGAATTGGACTATAACCAATGTTTTGGTTTTGTACCGTTACTCGCTTTAGGTGGTTTCAAGGATGCCGATCATTTAGATAAAGTCAAAATCTTTGAGCACATCATGCTTATTACACAGCTGGTTGGCGGTATTGGTATGGAGTAATGATCATTTCAGATTCTGTTTGTATCACCACATCGAATTAGTGGCATAATCTGAAGACAGAGGGAGTAGGTTTGGCTGCTCCCTTTATTTTAAAATTTTTTATACTGATAGGAAAGACCAGTGAAGTTGAGAATGTGCCCTTCAAGGCGTCCTTGAATACGGTTCGACGGCGGTTTTGACCACTTATTCTGTGGCCAATGGGGTGTCTGCGGTGACGACTGGGACGGACC
>NZ_JBHSAC010000054.1:0-2624 GCF_042649885.1 Streptococcus dentapri
TTGGGGGCTTCTAGGGTCTTGAGTTCAGCGGCTAAGGCTCAGGATCTAGTCTCGGCCGGAGAGAAGGTCGGGGATATCCAGCAGGCGGCCCGGAGCTATACGGCTGCCAAGGCGCTGAATACGGCGGTTGATACGGCTGATCTGAGCTTTAGTGCGGGAGAGATTGGCTATAACAAGCTGGTCAAGGGTGAGGACCCCAGCCTGATGCAGGTGGCCGGCTTAGGCGTTGGGCTAGGCGGCCGCTATGTGGACGCTGCCCATCCTAGGGGAGTGGACAGCAGTGCTGCCCGGCCTAGGACCGAGACTCCTGACCTCGCTAAGGTCAGAACGCCTGATTCCTCTTCTGTTCAGCCGGAGGTGCCTCATGTTTCCCATCAGACCGATGGGTCTGGTTTAGAAGCTGGAGCAGTTTCTGGGGCTAAAGCTTCTGATATTCCAAGAGCCAAGGTTGGCGATGTCGAGGCACCGGCTAGAGCTGGGGAAGTGACTGGTTCTAAGGGTTCTGATGTAACCAAAGCTAAGGTGGATGAGGCTGGACAATTACTTGATCCTGATGGGGTGTTCATGGAGCCAAAACTAGAAGAGAAGTATCAGAAGTATCTTGAACGTAAAGCTCGAACTGGACAAACACCAAGGGATAGGTTAAACTGGAAAGAAGCTAGTGACTACTGGACGAAAGAATCCCCAATGGCTAGAGGTAATCGGTTTAATAAGACAGTTCAGGATCGCGGTACTTATCCGGCTACAGAAGTTAATCTTGAAAATGGTAAGCGTCTAGATTCATATGATCCCTACAAGGGAGAAATTATTTCTCGAAAAGCGACCGATTTGGATAAAATTCAAGAAAGCACCTTTAGGGACTATCTGTCTGAATTTCAAGAAAAATATGCTAGAGGAACCAAAATACGCTCAAATACAAACCGTTTTGTTGATGGGCAAAAACTAGAAGGAAAATATATCTTAGAGATCCCTGCTAGCAATACAGATATTCCAAATATACAGCACTATAAGGATATTGCATCAGAGTATGATGTGACCTTACGATTTACGGAGGAATAAAAATGTTGGAACTGAAACCAGAAATCATACAAGCTTTAGTAGATATGAATTTTGTGGAGCAATATGAAGGATTATCTGATGAATATGCAGCGGATGTTATTCCTCCTGATGAGCGTCTGAGAGACATTGATGTAGATACTGTTATCGAAATTATTGAAAACATGGGTTATAAAACTTCTTATGATAAAAAAGAGAAATTTTTTAAAATTGAATGCAAAACAAATAACAAGCTAGGCCTTCAATTTAATGTTCATCTCGTTTTAAGAGGTGGAAGTGTTGAACTAATATGGGATGTGGAGCACAATGGGATTATAGAGTTGGGTCCCGCCATTGGATATTTACCGGTTTTAATAGATGAAAAGAATTCCCCTATCCCTTTACCAGCTGTTCTCAGTTATGAGGAACTAGAAGAAGTCCTTAAAATTAACTTTGATATGTTCAAGCAATTTCAAGACTTATTAATAGCTCATTATGAACAAGAAGAAAATCAATAAGGTGTTATGGATTTAAAACCTGAAGTAAAACAAGCCTTAATAGACATGAATTTTGTGGAGCAATTTAAAAAGCTATCAGAGGATTATGCAGCGGATGTTGTCCCTTATAATGAAAGAATAGATGATAGCAATGTAGATAGAATTATTCAAGCAGTAAAACGATTAGGTTATAGTGCTACTTACAATAAAAGAGAGCATTTCTTTGTTATAGTATTTAAGGATAGTTCTGTGGCATCATTAAACTTTCGTTTACATCTCTCTCTTCGAGATGGTTTTGTAGAATTAATTTGGGGAGTCATGTATAACGGAGAAGTATTATTAGGTGATCCCTTGTCCTATGTTTCTATGTTAATTGATGAAAAAGCTTCTGTCATCCCCTTTCCAGCTGTTCTCAGTTATGAGGAACTAGAAGAAGTCCTTAAAATTAACTTTGATATGTTCAAGCAATTTCAAAACCTATTGATTACTCACTATGAGCAGGAAGAAAAGCAGTAAAACGTTATGGATTTAAAACCGGAAGTAAAACAAGCTTTAATAGACATGAACTTTGTCAAACAGTTTGAGAAACTATCAGAAGATTATGCGGCAGATGTTATTCCACCTAAAGGACTTGGACTATTTCCCTTATGACTTATTGGTTCAAAAGGACCGTTAGTATGATATAATAGGCTCAGATTACGGTCTGAGCTTATTTTTGTAGGGTTAAAATCCACGGCTAGGATCCACGATGAAGTGGTGCAGCGCATTGACTCGAAGTTTACCCATGGTTTGGATAAGAGTTTTTCCAAGACCAGTGCTATCAATGATGGAAAAAATGAGTATAAGACTGATAAGATGACTTATCAGAAAGAGCATACAGGCTCCTATTCGACCCCCCAAGTCAATGGCGGCTATAGTACAGGCTCTTATACTTATAGCACGACGGAGCACTATACCCTGAACGATCTGCTCTCTAATGAGAAGAGTCCGCTCAAGGCGACGCAAGAGGTTTATCAAAATAGAGTCAAAAACCTCAGGCAGCAGCTGACCGAGGCCAATGGATATACGGAAGAAGAGGTCAAGAAGCTCAAG
>NZ_JBHSAC010000055.1:0-50770 GCF_042649885.1 Streptococcus dentapri
GCAGTACGATGCGGATAAGGCTCAATACGATGCTGACAAGGCCAACTATGACAACAAGGTAGCCGAAAAAGAAGCGGCAGATAAAGCTAACGCTGACGCTAAAGCTAAGTATGACCAAGAAAAAGCAGCATATGATCAGGCTAAGGCTGAGTATGAAGCAGCTCTTGCTCAGTACAATCAAGATAAGGCGCAGTACGATGCGGATAAGGCTCAATACGATGCTGACAAGGCCAACTACGACAACAAGGTAGCTGAAAAAGAAGCAGCAGATAAAGCTAACGCTGAAGCGCAGGCTAAATATGAAGCAGATCTTGCTGAGTATAACAAGGCTAAAGAACAGTATGACAAGGATCTTGTTACTTATCAAACCAAGTTGGCTGAATATCAAACAGCTCTTGCTCAGTATAAAAATGCTAAGGACGCTTATGAACAATTCTTGGCTGATACAGGTTTGACAGCAACCCAAGCCGCTCAGGAACTGACCTTCATGCGTGAGCCCAATGCTACTCACACGATTGATGGAATTAGCAATTACCTAACCAAAGAAGAGCACAATCGTCTGGCTCAAAAGGGTTCGGTCATGCAATACGAATCAAATGAGTTAGATCCAAATGGAATTGTTTCCACCAGCCCTTATTCTGACAGAGAATCCGAATGGATTCAAGTTAAAGAAGGTGATAGATTTTCTGTCACTTATGACAATCTATCAGAAGCATCTATGCGTGTTGAAGGTGAAGAACAAAAGATTAGCAAGGTTATCTACCATTACCATATTGTGGATCTCCCTTCACACGATGGTAAAGGTATTGCCAAGGTTGATGCCGACCCGACCGTTACCTTGACAGTCGGAGCCTCGACAGATAATCCTGGGGAAAGCGTCAAAGTTGAAATTGATGTTGAGTTTTATGATGAGAATGGTCAGAAATTTGATCTTTCTCAACGTAAGGCCATCGTCGCCCTCAATTCCCTCAACCACTGGACTGGTGCAGCTTATGTTTCTAGTGAAGATACCGTTCGTCCACTGACAGTTGAAGCCAAAGATGTTAATGGTAACACCGTTCGTGGAACTTGGAACCCCTATGCTGATGGCAGCAAGATGGAGATTAAAAACGGAGCTGTTACTGTCAAATCAGGTCGTGCCGATTTTGGTTCTGGTGTTACAGTCAATATCTCAGCTAGCAATCCGCTTAAAATCGTTGCACAACAATATGGCTGGAATAATAATAATTACGATGTCGTGATTGAAAGCGAACAGGTTATCGATGGTACTTCTGTCTATGCTTCAGGTGGAGGAAATGCCCACTCTATAGGTACGACTGAATACACTTTCAATGGAAATGATGACATTCTTGGAACCTACACTATTAATCCCAATACAGGCTTCATCACCTTCACACCTAAGAAAAAATTTCAATCAACAGAACACCAAGAGTTCGTTAACATTGGCGATAAGGAATTTGTTGCCATCCCCAACTCAAGTGTCACCCAGTTGGCTGATGGCGAAATCACTTCAGTTAATGATAACCAATACATTGAACACGGTGCAGTCTTTAACGGTGAAACAAGTCCGACACTTCCAGGTTGGGATGATCCAGCTTCTCAATATCTCTACTATGGTGGGGCTGGTGCTCGCTTAACCGATGGTCATATGGTCTTTACGGCTAAGGGTGCCAATGCGGATGGTGCGCCAACGGTTTACTGGTTCGCTATCAATTCCAATGTTGGTTTCCCTAAGAATCCAGGTGAGGAGCCGGAAGCTCCAACACCACCAACAGAGCCAACGGCTCCAACACCTCCTGAGAAAAAGGTGGTTGTTGTTCCAGATGAGCCGACAGAACCAACAGAGCCAACAGCTCCAACGCCGCCGACGGAACCAACGCCGCCGACTTATACGACGGTAGAGGTTCCAGATGAGCCGACGGAACCAACAGCTCCAACGCCACCGACGGAACCAACGCCGCCAACTTATACGACGGTAGAGGTTCCAGATGAGCCGACGGAACCGACAGCTCCAACGCCACCGACGGAACCAACGCCGCCGACTTATACGACGGTAGAGGTTCCAGATAAGCCGACGGAGCCAACAGCTCCAACGCCACCGACGGAACCAACGCCGCCAACTTATACGACGGTAGAGGTTCCAGATGAGCCGACGGAGCCAACAGCTCCAACGCCGCCGACGGAACCAACGCCGCCGACTTATACGACGGTAGAGGTTCCAGATGAGCCGACGGAGCCAACAGCTCCAACGCCGCCGACGGAACCAACGCCGCCAACTTATACGACGGTAGAGGTTCCAGATGAGCCGACGGAGCCAACAGCTCCAACGCCACCGACGGAACCAACGCCGCCAACTTATACGACGGTAGAGGTTCCAGATGAGCCGACGGAGCCAACAGCTCCAACGCCGCCGACAGCTCCAACACCGCCAACTACTATTTCAGTGGAAGTGCCAGCAGAGCCGACGGAACCAACACCACCTGCTGTTCCAACTGTTATGTGGCATAAGAACTATATTGTTGAGCAAGTCAAAACACCAAAACCAGAGCTTCCAGAAAAACCAACAACTTGGGAAAAAGAAGATAATCCACCGGTGAAAGAGACTAAGACAACTCCTGTAGCTTCTAATCCTCAAGCACCGGCAGCTGCTTTACCAGCAACTGGTGATGGCCAATCGTATGGTATGACTGTTTTTGGTGCCGGAATGCTTGTCTTTGCCGTTTCAACGCTCTTGGCAGCTTACAAACGCAAAGATGACTAAATAAGTTTAGCAGTCAAAGACAGCACAAAAGTTTGTCCTAACAACTAGCTCATTTATATATAAAACTGAATCCTATTTTGCGGGGTTCGGTTTTTTGTTTTTAGCCAGGGGTCTAGTTTTTTCAAATCCCTTGATGACAGTTCAAGACGATATATTAGCATTTGCTGATAATGTTATTGACCCTACTAAATTAAATTTATATACTAGGATAGAGTTTTTTAGCTCGAAAATATGAAAGGATTCTACTCAATGAAATCACTCACAAAAAAGACTCTAGTTTTAGGCGCTGCTGCCCTTAGTTTGGCAGCCATATCTTCCAAAGCTAACGCTTATAGTGTTACCGAGCAAAATCGTTACAGAACAGCGCCAGCTCCCTACTCCTATGTTTATGTTACCAATCCAGAGGTGAAAAATGTAGATATCTACGGCAATGTTATTATTACCGAAGGAACTGATTTTAGCCAATACTACTGGCGCGGAGACAGCCAGCAAGTGACAGTTACTTATGAAAACAATACTTACACGAACATGACGCAGACTGTCCGCTATTGGGAAGCTAAATAAGCTGAGATTAGTTTTTGAGAATGGAAGTAGAGGGTGGATAAAGGTCCATCCTCTTTATATATTATTTAGTATAACTAGTAAAAAACTTCAGCATCTACTGAGCTCATGAAGATTTTGCTTATACTATATTCCTTTGTAAATCATTGTTTATATGGTTATTAGAACGTGAAAACATTCTTTTCACTTTGTTTCTATTTTTTTCAAATAGTGCTAGAATATAGGAGTAATAGAAAAGGAGGCGGTTACATGAATGATGAGGTCTTTAATTATCAAAGTCTCTCTTCTGATGACTTATTTCAAAAATTGCAAACCAGAGAAACTGGTTTACACAGTGAAGAATTTCTAGAACGCCAAAAAAAATATGGTAAGAATCAGCTTGAAACCAAGAATCAAGAATCTAAGATAATCAGCTTTCTGAAAAATTTCACTAGCTTAATGGCTCTTTTGCTCTGGATTGGTGGTCTGGTTGCCATTTTGTCTGGCACCTTTGAATTGGGTCTCGCTATCTGGCTGGTCAATATTATCAACGGTGTTTTTAGTTTTGTTCAGGAGAATCGTGCCCAGAATGCTTCCGAAGCCTTGAAAAATATGCTGCCTTCCTATGCACGGGTAGTTCGCGATGGAATTGAGCAGAAAATTTTGGCTGAGGATTTGGTGCCTGGTGATATTTTACTGATTGAAGAAGGAGATAAAATCTCGGCGGATGCTCGTATTCTCCTATCAACCGACTTACAGGTCAATCAATCCGCTCTGACGGGGGAATCCAATCCCGTTCACAAGAATGCTAAACTAGTAACGGACACAGATACGACAGCCCTTGAAGCGGACAATCTGGTCTTTGCAGGGACAACGGTTGCAAACGGTTCGGCTCGAGTAGTTGTGACTAAGATTGCCATGAAAACAGAGTTTGGTAAAATTGCTAAATTGACTCAAACTGTGGCCGATGATAAGAGTCCCCTGCAAAAAGAAGTTGATCGACTGACTAAGCAAATTTCTGTCATTGCCATGGCTGTCGGGATATTTTTCTTCCTAAGTGCTATTTTCTTTGTCAAGGAGCCAATTGCTCAGACCTTCATCTTTTCACTAGGAATGATCGTCGCCTTTATCCCAGAAGGCTTGTTGCCAACGATCACCTTATCCTTGGCCATGGCCGTCCAGCGCATGGCTAAAAAAAATGCCCTGGTGAAGAAACTAGCTTCGGTAGAGACCTTAGGTGAAACAACAGTCATCTGTTCGGATAAGACAGGAACCCTTACTAAGAATGAGATGACCATCCGCAATATCTGGACTCCCAAAAAAGAATACAGGCTGACAGGTCTGGGTTATGCGCCTGTCGGTCAAGTTCTTCTCCATGGTAAGGAAGCAAGGGCAGAACAGGATGCGGATCTCAACTGGATTTTGCGTGGAGCCACGCTCTGTAGTAATGCTCATATCAATAATCCCAATACGGATAATCCCAATTATGAAGTGCTGGGAGATCCGACAGAAGCCTGTATCGAAGTAGCAGCTCAAAAAGCCGGTATTGACTTGGACGATAATAGCTTAAATAATTACCGCCTCAAAGAGCTGTCTTTTGATTCGGATAGAAAGCGGATGACGACTTTCAACCATCTGTCTAATCCGATTGACGGGAAGTCTACCGCTTCCTTTACTAAGGGAGCTCCCCAAGAGATTTTGGAACTAAGCTCACGCATTCATGACAATGGAAGTATTAGACCGCTTAGTGATTCCGAAAAATCTGCTATTTTACGTGCTAATGACGCTTATGCCCAAAATGGTTTACGGGTCTTGGCATTATCTCTGCGTCTCTACGATGATGATAGTGATGTTGAGAGAGCCACGGTTACCGATACTGAAGTCGATATGATTTTCATGGGTCTCTTGGTTATGCAGGATCCACCGCGCGAAGGAGTCGAGGAAGCTGTTGCCAAGTGTCATGATGCTGGTATCCAAATTATCATGATGACTGGGGATTATGACTTGACCGCTGTCAGTATTGCTAAAAGTATCGGCATTGTTACAACAGATCAACCACGAGTTATCAGCGGTCGAATCTTGGAAGAGATGTCTGACCAGGAATTGCAAGAAGCTCTGAAGGGGCAAGTGATCTTTGCTCGGATTGCACCTGAACAAAAATTCCGCATCGTTACTAATCTTCAAACTTTAGGCCATGTTGTTGCTGTCACAGGTGACGGGGTCAACGATGCCCCTGCTCTGAAAAAGGCTGATATTGGGGTTTCTATGGGTATAACCGGTACCGATGTCGCCAAAGAATCTGCTGATATGATTCTGACAGACGACCGCTTTACATCTATTGTCACAGCGATTGAGGAGGGGCGTACGATTTACAGTAATTTACGTAAATTTCTCAGCTATATCTTCAATAGTAATACTTCGGAAGCTGTTCCCTCAGCCTTCTTCCTCTTTTCGAAAGGCCTACTACCTCTGCCTTTGACCGTTATGCAGATTTTAGCAATTGATCTGGGCAGCGATATGATACCAGCTCTGGGCTTAGGCACAGAAGAGGCAGAAGAAGGGGTCATGAACAGGCCACCGCGTGCAAGAAATGACCGCTTAATCAATCCTAAGTTGTTGGTTAAATCCTTCCTCTGGTATGGTGGTTTGGAAGCTGCTTTAGCCATGCTTGCTTTTTTCTTCGTTTATGTGCTGCACGGGCAATTGAATGGTGTCTTAGCTGGTAGTGGTCCTGTCTATCGTGAGGCGACGACCATGACTCTGGGAGCTATCATCTTTAGCCAAATTGCTCAGGTCATGAACTGTCGTACCAAGACCCAGTCAATTTTTAAGCGAGGATTCTTCACCAATCGTACCATCAATCTGGGTATCGGCATTGAGGTCGTGCTCTTTGCTCTCCTATCCTACCTACCTTTCCTCAATGGTCTCTTTAATACCGCACCGATTAACCTTGTGGAATGGGGAATTCTCTTACTTTGCCCAATTATCATTTTCCTAATTGAAGAAGTGCGCAAAGCTTGGCTAAGAAGTCGTAGCAAGTAGATAGATTGTTTTATAAAATAAAAGAGTACCCCACTTAAGTACTGTTGCTGTCAGAGATTGACTTATCGCCAATTTCTTTGACTAAACATTGTGACGAAATCTCAACGTTTGCGATTATAGCAGTACTGCGTGGAGTATTTTTATTGCTATCTTTGGAGCCTTTTTGTTTAGTGGTAAAATAAATTGTCAGAAAATTATTTTTTGACTTGAAATTGTCAGAATACTTTGCTATAATGTCTCTAATAGATTAAAACGATGATAGAAACAAGGCTGAATTCCATGACAGAGAGTGCCTTTGCTGAGAACGGCACAGCAGTTCAGTCACACATTCTTGAGTGCAGGTGCGAAATGCAAGTAGTGCTTGACGGGTGGTTCCGTTAAAAACTAGAAGTTTATAACTTCATGAGGGAAGGCAGGTGACTGTCTTTCGAATTTAGGTGGAACCACGTTGCGACGTCCTTGCAAAAGTCTTTTTGCGAGGACGTTTTTGCTAACTTTAAAAATAGATAAGCTGAAAATAGAAAGAGGAAAATATGATCAGAGGCCTGCGACAGATTGATCCCTATGTAGCTGGGAGACAGCCCAAGGGCAAAAATCTCATCAAGTTAAATACCAATGAAAATGCCTATGGGCCAAGTCCAAAAGTGGCGCAAATTCTAGATAAGTTTGATACGGATAACTTACGCAAATACTCAACCTTAGATCAGGCTAACCTGTGCTCAGCTCTTTCAGAGCAGCTAGGAGTAGATCAGGATATGATCATTGTTGGCAATGGGTCAGATGATATTCTGTCCATGGCTTTCCTGGCCTTCTTTAACAACGATGAGCCTGTGCTTTTTCCTGATTTAACTTATGGTTTTTACAGGGTTTGGTCGGAGCTCTATGGGATTTCTTATCAGGAAATTCCTTTGACTTCCGATTTTAAAATTATGACTGCAGACTACCTAGCTAGCAATGGTGGTATTGTTCTAACCAATCCCAATGCACCAACGGGAATCGTTAAGTCTTTGGATGATCTAGAGAAGATTATTGCGGCCAATCAGGATGTCGTGGTCATCGTGGATGAAGCCTATATCAATTTCGGTGCAGAGACTGCCCTGCCCCTGCTTAAAAAGTATAAGAACCTTTTTATCACACGGACCTTCTCCAAGGATGCTGCCTTGGCCGGTCTGCGAGTAGGTTATGGTATCGGTAATCCTGAACTAATGGCAGTTATCAAGGCGGTGAAAAATTCTATCAATCCCTACAATGTCGATAGTCTAGCAGAGGCCTTGGCTTGCGCTGCTGTTGGGGATTGGAACTATTATCGAGATACTTGCCAAAAAATCATGACTAGTCGTGATTGGTTCAGCCAAGAATTGCAAGCCATCGGTTTTGAGGTTCTGCCTAGCTCGACCAACTTTGTTCTGACAAAACCAATTGGAGTTAGGGCAGAAAATCTATTTAACTATTTACAGAGCAAAAACATTTATGTCAGGTATTTTCCTAAAGTAGAGCGGATCAAGGACTATCTGCGTATCTCAATTGGAACTCAAACGGAGATGGAGAAGGTTCTCATGACTATCAATGATCTTTTGTTTTAAAAGGAAGCCAATAGTAAGAGTTCTTATTTTAAGAGGTAAATAAATGAAGAAAACAACTTTGCCGGTAGGCATGCATGATAAATTATTTAAACGGGCGGTTAGCATGTACCGCTTGGAGCGTGATATTAGCGATTTGCTGATTAACCAGCAGTTCACTCGGATTGAAACACCGACACTGGAGCACGCCGAAGTTTTTGGAGATGAGCTTAACAATACCCACTACCATCTCTTTGATAAGTCGGGGGATCTACTCAGTCTGCGCCCAGATATCACCAGTCAGGTTGGCCGGGTAATTGCTTCCACACAGGTGACGACCCCCATAAAATTTTCTTATTCGGGGAAGGTTTTCAACTACAATGAAGAAATGCGTGGCCTGATCAATGAACATACACAGGCGGGTGTCGAAATTGTCGGTTTTCCAGCGGATAAGGCGCTCAAGGAAGCCGTATTATCTGCTAAATCAGCTCTGGATGTCGCTGGAGTCAAGGTTTATCAGTTTGAATTCTCTCACGCAGGTATCCTTCAGACTATTTTCGAGGAGTTACAGTTGGATGATCGCCTATTAGGAGACTTGGAAACTGCGATTATTGATAAGAATATCACGGGACTCAATGGATTTACTAAGACCCATCCCAGCGAGTTTGATCGCCTGATTAGGGAGTTGCCCTTCTTGTTTGGTGAAAGCCATGAAGTCTTGATGAAGGCTCGACAGTTGGCCAATAATAAAACTATTCTCAAGGCACTGGATGATTTAGAAGTCATGTTAGGAGATATCTATCGTTTTTTACCCCAAACAACTATAGACCTAGCTCAGGTGCCATCTCTGCCCTATTACACAGGTATGATGTTCAAGGTCTTCGGTGAGAATGTTCCCGATGCCTTTGTGTCGGGTGGTCGCTATGATAAGTTATTTGAACGCTTTGGTGCTAAAGAATTGACAGCGGTCGGTTGGGCTGTTGATCTAGACAGTATCTATCGAGCTATCCATAACAGTTTGGAAGGGGTGAAGTAAATGACTGAACAAATTACCATCGCCCTAACTAAAGGGCGAATTGAAAAGGGTACGATTGGACTCTTGGAAAAAGCTGGTTTTGATATGTCCTTCATGGCGGATAAGGGGCGTAATCTGATTTTTGAAAGTCCAGATAAACGTTTTCGTTTTCTTCTGGTTAAAGCACCGGATGTTACTACCTATGTTCGCCACGGGGTTGCTGATATCGGAGTTGTTGGCAAGGATGTCTTGCTGGAACACCCAACAGGCTATCTAGAAATGTTGGATTTGAACTTTGGGCTTTGTAAATTTGCGGTGGCCTCCATCCCAAGTTTTGATTCGACCGACCACAAGCGCAAGCGAATTGCGACTAAGTACCCGACTGTCGCTACTGATTTTTATAATAAAAAGGGAGAAGATGTTGAAATCATATCCATTCAGGGAAGTGTTGAAATTGCCCCTGTTATTGGTCTGGCCGATGCCATCGTCGATATTGTTGAGACGGGTAATACCTTAGTGGCCAATGGCTTGGAGGTCTTTGAAAATATTGGTCGGATTTCGGCTCGCATGATTGTCAATAAGGCGGCACTCAAAAACAATGCTCAAATGCTGCCTTTCATTAAGAAAATTGAAGCTATTGTAGGTCACGAGGAGGTGCCTTTCCAATGAAACGATTAACAGGAAGCAATGAAGAAATTGCTCAAATTTTGTATCAGGAACAGCTGAAACTCAGTCAGGAAAATCTTGATGTTGAAGAGAGCGTCCGTCAGATTATTGAAGATGTAAAGACACGTGGTGATCAGGCCTTGAGAGATTATTCGCTCAAGTTTGACAAGCTTGGTTTAACAGAATTTGAAGTTGAACAAAATTTGATTGATCAGGCCTTTGATGAGATTGATCAGGATGTATTGACAGCCTTGAAAAATGCTCAGGCTAATATTGAGTCTTACCACCGGCAACAGTTAGAAACAGGCTTTGAAGATCACCCCAGTCAAGGTGTTCTTCGCGGTCAGATGATTCGGCCGATTGAGCGCGTGGGAGTCTATGTGCCGGGCGGTACAGCGGCTTATCCTTCATCAGTCTTGATGAATGTTATTCCGGCTAAAATCGCAGGGGTCAAGGAAATCATCATGATCACCCCGCCGCAGGAGCAGTTTGTACCTGCGATTTTGGTAGCAGCTAAGTTAGCAGGTGTTGATAAGATTTACCAAGTAGGTGGTGCCCAAGGGATTGCTGCGCTGGCCTATGGCACGCAGACCATTCCCAAGGTTGATAAGATTACAGGTCCTGGAAATATTTTTGTAGCGACTGCCAAGAAGCAGGTCTATGGTGTTGTTGGCATTGATATGATTGCTGGGCCGTCGGAGATTGGAGTCATTGCTGACAGCAGTGCCAATCCTTGTTTTGTGGCAGCAGATCTCTTGTCTCAGGCTGAGCACGATGTGTTGGCACGGGCAATTTTGGTGACAGATTCGACAGAGTTGGCAGATGCAGTGGAAGTTGAAATAGAAAAACAATTGCTTGAGCTACCCCGTCAAGCTATTGCGCGTCCATCCATTGAAAACAACGGTCGTATTATCATCGCTAAAGATACTGATAGTATGTTTGAGCTTATGAACCTGATAGCGCCAGAGCATTTGGAAATTGCTATGGAACTGGCTTATGATTATTTAGATAAAGTTGAAAATGCTGGTTCCGTCTTTTTGGGCCACTATACCAGTGAGCCTATTGGAGACTACTACGCTGGTGCCAACCACGTTTTGCCGACAACTAGCACCAGTCGCTTTTCATCGGCCTTGGGTGTTCATGACTTCATCAAACGCATCCAATACAGCCAGTACAGCAAAGCTGCTGTCAACAGTGCAGAGCATGATATTACCTGTTTGGCTTACGCCGAGGGTTTGCAAGCTCATGCTAGAGCGATTGAGGTGAGAAATGACAGCAATTAAGGGGCTTCTGGTCATGGATGTTGATTCAACCTTAGTTCAAGAAGAAGTGATTGATCTATTGGGGGAAGAAGCTGGTGTTGGTAAACAGGTGGCCGAGATTACTGAGCGTGCCATGCGCGGCGAGTTGGACTTCCAACAAGCACTGGCTGAACGGGTGGCTACCTTGAAGGGCTTACCGGAGTCTATTTTCGATAAGGTCTATGCCCGCATCCATTTCAATAAGGGGGCAAAGAAATTAGTAAATGAGTTGCATGCGCGTGGTTATAAGATTGGTCTGGTATCAGGTGGTTTTCATGAAACAGTTGACCGTCTGGCAGAGGAAGCAGAAATTGATTATGTCAAGGCCAATCATTTGGAAATCCGCGACGGGATTCTGACTGGTCGGACTTATGGTGATATTGTGACCAAGGATATTAAAGTTCAGAAACTGCGCGATTGGGCTGCTGAAAATGAGCTGAGCCTGAACCAAACTGTTGCCATGGGAGATGGAGCCAATGACCTTCCCATGATTCAGCTGGCTGGCATCGGTATTGCCTTTTGTGCCAAACCCATCGTGCGCGAACAAGCACCCTACCAGATTAAGGAACCGGATTTGTATAAAGTGATTGAGATATTAGACGAGGTAAACATATGAGAGAAGCGACTATTGATCGTAATACTTTTGAAACAAAAATTAAACTGAGTGTAGACTTAGATGTCCAAGAGCCAGTAGATATTGATACGGGTATCGGCTTTTTCGACCACATGCTAACTCTTTTTGCCAGACACAGCCGTATTTCCCTTGTAGTTAAGGCAGATGGTGACCTGCATGTGGACAGTCATCATACAGTAGAAGATGTGGGTATTGTCCTAGGTCAAGCTATTCGTCAAGCGCTGGGTGATAAGGCAGGGATTAACCGCTATGGTACAGCTTTTGTGCCTATGGATGAAACTTTGGGAATGGCTAGTTTGGATCTTTCAGGGCGCAGCTATCTGGTCTTTGATGCCGAATTTGACAATCCCAGATTGGGGAATTTTGACACCGAATTGGTGGAGGAATTCTTCCAAGCTTTAGCCTTCAATGTGCAGATGAACCTCCATCTTAAGATTTTGCACGGTAAAAATAGTCACCACAAATCGGAAAGTATGTTTAAGGCGACAGGCCGTGCCTTACGTGAGGCGATTACTGTTAATCCAGAGATTCACGGGGTCAATTCGACCAAGGGAATGCTTTAGAAAGGAAAAAGTTCATAGAAAAGTTGTTTTGGTCGGTTTGATTAGATTTTTCCATGGACTCACTATTTTGAAGATGATAATTGTTATTGATTATGCGGCGGGTAATACGGCCAATGTCCTAAGAGCCTTAGCCAAATTGGGTGTTGAAGCTGACTTATCTGGTGACAAGGAGAAAATTTTAGCAGCAGATGGCTTGATTTTACCAGGAGTTGGTGCCTATCCAGCAGCCATGGCAGAATTGGAGAAACGGGGTTTGGTAAACACGATTAAATCAGCAGTAGCTCAAGGGACCCCCTTGTTAGGAATCTGTCTGGGTATGCAGCTCTTGACCGAGACAGGTCTGGAACACGAGGAGACGGTAGGTTTGGGCTTCATTCCGGGTGTTTGTCGCACCATTCCCATGAAGGCTGGCTATCCAGTGCCCCACATAGGTTGGAGCGAACTTAAGATCAAGCAGGAGAGTCCCTTGACAGTTGGTCTTGAAAATCAGTCCGTTTATTTTGTGCACAGTTACTTTACTGATGTGTCAGCTGACTATATTGATGTGACTGCTAACTATTCCATGGAAGTGCCGGCTATGATACACAAGGATCGTGTTTACGGAGTTCAATTTCATCCCGAAAAATCGGGCAAGGTCGGTCTAGGGATTCTCCAAAAATTTGTTGCCTTCTGTGGAGAAACATAGGCCTATGTAGCCTATATAAGAAAAGGAGAAAGAGATGCAAATTCTTCCAGCAATTGATATTAAAGATGGGAAAGCAGTTCGCCTCTTCAAAGGTGACTTTACCCAAAGGACTGTTGTCAATCCCGATGTACTTGGTCAGGCAAGAATTTTTGCGGATGCTGGCATGACCTACATTCATGTAGTTGACTTGGATGGGGCTTTAGCTGGGGAAGCGACTAATCGTGACTTGATTGCTGCTCTCAAAGTGGCGACAAATATCAAGGTCGAAGTAGGAGGCGGTATTCGCACCTTAGAGCAAATCAAAGACTACCTCAATGTCGGTATTGACCGAGTCATCATAGGCTCCATGGCGGTGAAAAATCCTGACTTTGTCAAGGCTGCCTTGGAGCGATTTGGCAGTGACAAGATTGTTGTGGGTATCGATGCTAAGAACGGTCTGGTAGCGACCGAGGGCTGGTTGGAAACCAGCAATTTAGATTATATTAGTCTAGCGCTTGAGATGGAAAAAATAGGGGTTGAGCTCTTTGTCTATACTGATGTTGAGCGTGATGGAACTTTAACTGGGCCTAATTTTGAACATTATGAATATTTGGTAGAGAAATTGACCAAGGCAAAAGTGATTGCCTCTGGTGGAATCGCTCAGCTGAGTGATTTGACACGCTTGCGGGAGATCGGCGTAGCAGGTACCATTGTCGGCAAGGCCTACTATAATGGCAATATCACACTGGATGAGCTGAGAACTTTAGGAGGCTAAGATGTTAAAAAAACGAATTATCCCTTGTCTGGATGTCAAAGATGGCCGAGTGGTTAAGGGAGTAAACTTTGTTAATTTGACCGATATTGGGGATCCTGTTGATGCAGCCAAGGCTTATTATGAAGCTGGCTGTGATGAACTAGTCTTTTTGGATATTACAGCTACCCATGAAGAGCGTGATACGACTGTCGATATGGTTAGGCGCGTGGCTGATCAGGTCTTCATTCCTTTTACAGTTGGCGGAGGAATCCGTTCCAGTCAGGATATGAATAAAATGCTCAAGGCAGGCGCGGATAAGGTAGCGGTTAATTCTTCTGCTTTAGCCAATCCTCAGCTCATTTACGACTGTGCTGAGCGCTTTGGTAGCCAGTGTGTTGTCTTGGCTGTTGATGCTAAAAAAGAAGATGATGGCTCTTGGCATGTTTATGTAGCCGGCGGCCGCAAAGATACCGGTCGGGACCTGATTGACTGGGTTAAGGAGGCGGTTGCCTTGGGGGCTGGTGAGATTCTCCTAACCTCTATGGACAAGGACGGCACCAAGTCTGGTTTTGATTTGGATATGCTCAATGCTGTTGCTGAGGTTGTCAATGTTCCCATCATTGCCTCTGGAGGTGCTGGGAATATTGAGCATATGGTTGAAGTCTTTAAAAAGACCCCGACAACTGGTGCCTTGGCCGCTTCAATTTTCCACTATGGTCAAGTCTCTATCAAGGATACTAAGGAAGCCATGCTGAAAGCAGATCTGGAGGTGAGGCTATGACAGAGATAAGACTTGATTTTGCTAAGCAAGGTGGCTTGATTCCTGTTATTGTGACCGATTATCGTAATGGCCAGGTTCTTATGTTGGCCTATATGAATGAAGAAGCCTACCGGAAAACGCTTGAAACTAAACAAATGCACTATTGGAGTCGCTCCCGCAATGAACTCTGGCATAAAGGCGCTACATCGGGTCATTACCAATATGTCAAATCCATCAAAGCAGATTGCGATAAAGACACCCTCCTTGTCGCTGTTGAACAAATCAGTGCCGCTTGTCATACCGGCGCTTATACTTGCTTTTTTAATGAAATTTTTAACAGTGATGAGAACGCTCTCTTTACTAATAATCTACAAAAGGAAGGAAAAAAATAGGCTCTCCGTCAGAGTCTTGGTATCTTAATTATGATAGAAATACTCTATAAAGAAGCCTTGAATCGCATGCAAAATCCCAAGGAAGGCTCATACACCAACTACCTTTTCAACAAGGGCTTGGATAAGATATTAAAAAAGGTCGGCGAAGAAGCAACTGAAGTGGTTATTGCTGCCAAGAATGCCGATAAGGATGAAATTGCCAATGAAACAGCTGACCTTCTCTATCATTTGGCTGTTATGCTGGCTGAAACTAATGTGACACCATCTGATATTGAAGCAGTGCTAGAAGCACGTCAAGGTAAACAGAGCAATGTTCATGATCGTCCAGAAATCACAGACTATTGAGTGCGCTTGCTTTTTGGCTCATAAGGCATAAAAAACTTCACTTTGCTGCAATGGCAAGTGAAGTTTTTCTTATCTTGAACTCGATGAGCTTAATGCCCCACTCTCTTCGTGACCATGAATCTCTGAATAGCTCTTGGCCTCGTAGAGATTAGCGGTGGTCTGATCACCGTTTTGACTATAGAGACTGGTCGACTTATCGCCTAGTTTCTTATTAATCTTTTTAAGCTTACTCATGGACTTGGTGTAGGAGTACTTGCTGGCATCGTTAGGCTTGAGCCCCGGAATATCAGCGAAACGCAGGAGGTCTCCGGTTTGAACAGCATCGCTGTTTGCTAGCTGCTCGGCTGTTTGTTTACGGTATTTCTCGAGTTCGGCCTTAGTAGTTTCATTAGGCTCAGTGATTTGTTCACCAGTCTTCGTATAGTAGTTTTTACCACCGTAGCTAGTGTAGGTTGGGGTAATATAATAACCAGGTGTTCTCAAAGGTACTAACTGATCGTTAGCCGGTGAGAGCAAGTCTTGTCCCATTTGAACATAGCCTTGAGTATCAATCCCTAACAGATGTAAGAGCGTTGGCAGGGCATCGATTTCACCACCGTAGGTATCATCAATGAAACCATTAGTATAACCTGGGATGTTAATCATATATGGCACACGCTGTACCATGGCATTATCGTAATCTGACCATGTTTCAGGATCCTTACCAAGTAGAGGTGCCAAACTGCTATTGCGATCGTTTGAGATACCGAAGTGGTCTCCGTAGAGGACGATGATGGACTTATCGTAGAGACCGCTAGCCTTGAGGTAATTGAAGAAGGATTCTAAAGCAGAGTCCAGATAATTGGCGGTAGCAAAGTAACCGTTTACGGTCTTGTCCGCGGTATCAGCCAACGGGAAACCTAGCTCATTTTTATCCCCATTAAGGCTGGTATATGGGAAGTGATTAGATACGGTAATATACTTGGCATAGAAGGGTTGTTGCATCTGTTCCAGATACTTAATTGAATCACCAAAGAGATATTTATCGTTCAAACCATATTGGAAGGAATTAGAATCGGTCTGTTTTTCCAAGTAAGAGGAATCAAAGAAGTAATCGTAACCCCATTGTTTATAAGTATTATTACGGTTCCAGAAACTACCAGTATTACCGTGGAAAACTGCACTGCTGTAACCGCCCTTTTGAGCGAGGATAGAAGGAGTGGCGTAGGCAGTGTTATCACCGCCGTAATTAACCATGTAAGAACCGCTATTCAAACCATAGAGTGATGTTTCCATCATTGTTTCAGCATCAGATGTTTTCCCGTTTCTAACCTGATGGAAGAAGTTTGAGAAAGAGATGGATGAATTGGAATGATAAAGTGAGTTTAGGAAAGGTGTAACTTCGTATTCTTTCCCATCAGATTTCAATTTATAGTCAATTAAAAACTGTTGGAAGCTCTCCAAATGAATGACAATGACATTGCGTCCCTTAGCAATACCAAAGTATTTTTGATCTGGAGCAGCATAGTCTTTTTTGACGTACTCTTGAACTTTTTTTAGATCATCAGCAGTAGAAGCACTACGTTCCTTTTGCGCTTGATAGGTCTGATTGGCACTGTAAGTGATGAAGGCCGGTAGACCGATACCACGGACAACGTAATAATTTGAAAAACCGCGTGTCAATAACTGTGGACGAATGGTTTCAGCCGCAAAGAGATTGGCAGAAAAAAGCATCAAAGACAGGGCTGTAACCGCAAAACTTGCTCGCTTGTTAAAGGGGCGCTTGTCAGATTTTATCTTTTTGCGTATTAAAAGTGGAATAAAAAAGATGAGATCAATGAGATAGAAGAGATCTGAAACTTCCAAAAGATTGGAAGCCGAATCTCCTAAACCGGCTGCGGCACTGGAGCTGGCCAGCAGCGTATTTACAGTGATGAAGTCGGTGAATTCTCTGAAATAAATAGAATTACCAATAATGATAATATTTAAGAGCAGATAGAGAGCAATCTCTAAAGTATAAAAAATCTTACTATTTTTAAAGTAAAGCGGAAGACCTAAAATCAGTAACCCCAGCGGTAGAGGATTGAAAATCGCCACAATTGTCTGAACCATATCTTCCAACTCCAGATTAAAATCAACACTGTAGGCCCATATCGATTTTATCCAATAGAAGAATAACAAAACTAAAATAAAGCCAAGCCGTGTATTTATTATTTTGCTTAGCAATTTAAAAGGATGCAAATATTTTTTCATTCTATAGCCTCATAGTTTATTTTAAAAACTCTGTTTTATTATACCACAAATTATTTTTTAGATAGGGAGCTAAATGTTTAAGAAATGAAAAAGAGCAAAGGAGCCGTAATCACTTTGTGGGATGATGAAATTAGTATGAAACAAGCTAGCAAGATGACTGAAATTTTGGTACAATAACTAGTATATGAATAAGCTTATTTTGGATGACTTGGTTGCAAGAAAAATCAATCAGGGCATTCAGCTCTTACAAGGGCAAGATTTTAAAAATTTTTCCTTGAATGACCAAGTCGTTGGTCTCTATAATAGCAAGCAAGATTTCTTGGGTACTGCTTATCTCTCATCTCAAAACAAGGGAATCGGTTGGCTGATTTCAAGGGATCAGGTTCACTTGGATGAAGACTTCTTCATTGATTTATTGACAAGAGCTAGACAGAAACGTCAGGCCTATGAAAATGATGAATTGACGACAGCCTACCGTCTTTTTAATCAAGAGGGAGATCATTTAGGTGGCTTGAGTATCGATCGCTATGGGAGCTACGCCCTATTTTCTTGGTATAACAGCTATATTTATAGTTTGCGTGACGTGATTATTGCTGCTTTTAAGCAAGTCTATCCAGAGCTTTTAGGTGGTTATGAAAAAATCCGTTTCAAGGGTTTGACTTATGAGTCAGCTCATTGTTATGGTCAAGAAGCACCTGATACCTTTACGATTTTAGAAAATGGTGTCCATTATCGCGTTTTTTTGGATGACGGTTTGATGACGGGGATTTTCTTAGATCAACATGAGGTACGTTTGAGTTTAATCAACGGTTTGGCCTTGGGGAAGTCGGTTCTTAACATGTTCTCTTATACGGCAGCTTTTTCCATAGCGGCTGCTATGGGCGGTGCCAGTGATACTACATCGGTCGATTTGGCCAAGCGTTCAAGAGAATTGTCAAGGGCTCATTTCGAGGCTAATAGTCTGGATCTTACTCATCATCAACTGATGGTGATGGATGTCTTTGACTATTATCGTTACGCCAAGCGAAGGGGACTGAGCTATGACCTGATTATTCTAGATCCACCCAGCTTTGCTCGCAACAAGAAGCAGACCTTCTCGGTTGTTAAGGATTATCATAAGCTAATCAGCCAAGCGGTGGAGATTTTGAATCCAGAAGGAACTATTATTGCTTCAACAAATGCGTCAAATGTATCAGTCGAACAATTCCAGCAAGAATTAGAAAAAGGATTTGGCAGGATTAAGCACCGTTACTTGGATTTAAAGCAATTGCCTGCTGATTTTACGGTTAATAAAGCTGATAAGCGTAGTAATTATTTAAAAGTATATACAATAAAGGTAGAATGATAACATTATGAAAATAGTAGTTCCAGTAATGCCTCGATCATTGGATGAGGCCAATCAAATCGAAACGGTTAAGTACGAACACGCGGACATCATTGAATGGCGGGCAGACTTCTTGCCTAAGGAAGCTATCATTGAAGTGGCACCAGCTATTTTTGAAAAATTTCCCGGACGTGAGATTATTTTCACTCTGCGGACAGAAAAAGAAGGTGGACAAATCAGCCTGACGGATGAAGAATACATCGGTTTGATTAAAGAGGTTTCTTCCCTCTATCGTCCTGATTACATTGATTTTGAGTATTTCTCCTACAAGGGCTCCCTATCTGAAATGCTTGATTTCCCTAATCTCATTTTGTCCTACCATAATTTTCAAGAGACACCAGATAATCTTATGGAAATTCTCTCTGAGCTGACAGCACTGACACCTCGCGTTGTTAAGGTTGCAGTCATGCCACAGACTGAGCAGGATGTTCTGGATTTAATGAATTTTACCAGAGGTTTCAAGGTGCTCAATCCTGAGCAAGATTATGTGACCATGTCTATGGGTAAGCTCGGTCAAGTATCACGCATTGCTAGTGATTTGACGGGATCTAGCTGGACCTTTGCTAGTTCTGATGAAGAGAGCGCTCCTGGTCAGATTGCCCTAGCCGATATGTATAAGATAAGGGAGATTCTTGATGAAGATTGATGGACACACTCGAATGGCCGCTGTAGTAGCAAGACCGATTAAACACTCAATTTCCCCCTTTATCCACAACTATGCCTTTGATGCGACTGGTATCAATGGGGTTTATCTTGCTTGGGATATTCCTGAGCAGGATTTAGAAGAATCGGTTGAGAATGTCCGACGCTATGATATGTTCGGGATCAACCTTTCCATGCCTTACAAGCAAGCGGTTATCCCTTTTTTGGATGAACTAGATCAAGCCGCTGAGCTGATCGGTGCTGTCAATACTGTCGTCAATCGTGATGGTCATTTAGTAGGTTACAATACGGATGGTTATGGTTTTTTCATGGCCTTGTCTCAAAATGGTTTTGATGTGAAAGACAAGACTATGACCATTCTAGGAGGCGGGGGTGCTGCCACGGCGATTATTGTTCAGGCTGCTTTAAATGGTGCTAAAAAGATCAATATCTTTAATCAGAGTCAATTCTTAGAAACGACCAAAAAACAATCTCAGAAATATGCCGGCGCAACAGGTGTTGCGATTGAAGTTTTCCCTGTTGAAGATCAAGCTCTGATTCAGGAAAAGATTGCAGCAGCTGATTTGCTGGTTAATGCAACCAGTGTCGGTATGGATGGCAACTCCATGGTCATCGCTGATGATATGGTATTGCAGGAAGGTCTGCAAGTGGCAGATGTTATCTATCAGCCCTTTGAGACGCCCTTTCTCAAATATGCTCGCAGCAAGGGCCTCAAGGCTATCAACGGTCTGGGGATGCTGCTCTATCAAGCGGCTAAGGCCTTTGAATTATGGACAGGTCAGCAGATGCCAACCGATATTATTTGGAGAGAATTGGAAGAACGTTACGATTCTTAATGAGAGGTACTCTATGAAGTTACATGTCGATTTAACCCACAATCCTTATGATATAGTGATTGAAGAAGGTAGCCTACATCAGGTTGGAGAATGGGCAGCCAGTCTTTGGCAACCGCAAAAAATTGTCATCATCACGGATAATCATGTTGGCAGCCTCTATGCTGAACAAGTCAAGTTAAACTTAGAGGGAGCTGGCTTTGAGACAGTCGTTTTTGACTTTCTTGAAGGTGAAGGCAGCAAGTCTTTGACTACTGCTAACAAGGCTTATGAGTTTTTAATTAAACAAGGTCTGACGCGCAGCGATGGCATTGTCGCATTGGGTGGCGGTGTTGTTGGAGACTTAGCTGGTTTTGTGGCTTCAACCTATATGCGGGGGATTCATTTCCTACAAATTCCAACCAGTTTGACAGCTCAGGTAGATTCTTCAATTGGTGGCAAAACAGGTGTTAACACCCCTCTTGCCAAAAATATTATTGGTACCTTTGCTCAGCCCGATGGTGTTCTTATTGATCCCAAGACTTTAGAAACTTTAGGTAAGCGCGAGCTTGTTGAAGGGATGGGAGAGGTTATCAAATATGGCTTGATTGATGACCTTAAACTTTGGGACGTATTATCAGAAATGTCTGGAGATACCGATGCTATTTTAAAATATGCAGAATTGATTATTTATCGTTCTTGCGATGTGAAACGAAAAATTATCGTTGAAGATGAGTTTGAGGGTGGCGTGCGCATGTACCTCAACTTTGGTCATACCATCGGTCATGCTATTGAACAGACGGCTGGTTATGGCAAGATCATGCACGGAGAAGCTGTGGCTGTTGGCATGGTTCAGATGGCGCGTGTCGCTGAGAAAAAGGGAGTGATGCCAGCGGGCATTACCCAAAAGATCATCGATATGTGTGCTAAATTTGGCTTACCAACCGACTATGAACCTTGGAAGGTTGATGATTTATACAGAGCGCTGACGCATGACAAGAAGGCGCGTGGTAATAGTATTAAAACGGTTATCGTTCCTGAAATCGGAAGTGCTGCCATCAATCAAATTCCCCTAGAAGAGATGAAAGACTATTTGGTGAAAGAATGAGATATTTAACAGCTGGTGAATCACATGGTCCTCGCTTGACAGCGATTATTGAAGGAGTTCCTGCTGGGCTACCTTTGACAGCTGAAGACATCAATGTTGATCTTAAACGTCGCCAAGGCGGCTATGGTCGCGGTGGTCGAATGAAAATCGAAAGCGATCAGGTGGTTTTTAGTTCAGGCGTGCGCCATGGTAAAACAACCGGAGCTCCTATTACTTTAGAAGTTGCTAATCGGGACCATCAAAAGTGGCTGGATATTATGGCAGCTGAAGATATTGAAGAGCGTTTGAAAACCAAACGTAAGATTACCCATCCCCGCCCCGGTCATGCTGATTTGGTCGGAGGGATGAAATATCGCTTTGATGACCTGCGTAATTCCTTAGAACGTTCTTCTGCTCGTGAAACAACCATGCGGGTGGCTGTAGGTGCAGTTGCCAAACGTATTCTGGCTGAGCTTGATATTGAGATTGCCAATCATGTTGTTGTCTTTGGTGGTAAAGAAATTGATATACCAGAAGGATTAACTGTTTCGCGAATCAAGGATCTAGCTGGTCAATCAGAGATTTCTGTTGTCAACCAAGAGCGGGAACCAGAAATAAAAGATTATATTGATCAGATTAAAAAAGAAGGAGATACTATCGGTGGCGTGATTGAGACCATTGTTGGAGGCGTTCCTGCCGGACTAGGTTCTTTCGTTCAGTGGGATACCAAGCTCGATGGTAAAATCGCCCAAGCGGTAATGTCCATCAATGCCTTTAAGGGAGTTGAATTCGGTCTTGGATTTAAAGACGGCTACCTGCGCGGTTCACAAGTCATGGATGAAATTCTTTGGAATAAAGAGGAAGGTTATACCCGTCGTACCAACAATTTAGGTGGCTTTGAAGGTGGGATGACCAATGGCCAACCCATTGTGGTTCGTGGGGTAATGAAACCAATCCCTACGCTCTATAAACCGCTCATGTCTGTTGATATTGAAACACATGAGCCTTACAAGGCAACCGTTGAGCGTTCGGATCCCACAGCTCTACCAGCTGCGGGTGTTGTTATGGAATCAGTAGTGGCAACAGTAGTAGCTAATGAAATTCTTGAGAAATTCTCTTCAGATAATATGGAAGAACTCAAAGATGCGGTGGCTAATCACCGTGATTATGTCAAGAATTTTTAGTAGTGACTAGTCTAGTTATCACTTGTTGAGAGGCTTTCCCTTATTGGAGGGAGCCTTTTGGCTATTAGAGAAAGAAAGCATCATGATTATGGAAGAAGCTAAAACAATTTATATTGCTGGTTTGGGCTTGATTGGCGCTTCGCTTGCTCTTGGGATTAAGCGTGACCATCCTGACTATACTATTTTAGGCTACAATCGCTCTGACAAATCGCGAGAAGTCGCTTTAGAACGCGGTATTGTTGATCGAGCGACTGCCGATTTTAAAGAATTTGCGCCCTTAGCGGATGTCATTATTTTAGCTGTTCCCATCAAGCAAACCATTGATTTCCTTGCTATCTTGGCAGAGATGGATTTGAAAGATGGCGTCATTATTACCGATGCTGGCTCAACCAAGGGTGAAATTGTGGCTGCGGCCGAAAAATACCTGACTGGTCGATCGGTCCAATTTGTGGGGTCCCATCCCATGGCTGGTTCTCATAAATCTGGCGCCATTGCGGCGGATGTCAATCTCTTTGAAAATGCCTATTACATCTTTACGCCGACCAGTTTAACCAAGCCGAAAACACTTGAAGTTTTAAAAGATTTGCTCAGTGGTCTGCATGCGCGCTTTGTCGAAATTGATGCTGCTGAGCATGACCGTGTTACCAGTCAGATATCTCATTTTCCTCATGTACTGGCTGCCAGTTTGATGGAGCAGGCAGGAGATTATGCTAAGGAACATGAAATGACCAATCATTTTGCGGCCGGTGGTTTTCGCGATATGACCCGTATTGCAGAAAGCGAACCAGGTATGTGGAGCAGCATCTTATTGACGAATAAAGAAGCGGTAATTGGGCGTATTGAAGATTTCAAGGCACGTTTGGACCATGTGACCCAGCTTATATCTCAAAATGATGAGGATGGTATCTGGAATTTCTTTAATCGGGGACGATTGACCCGTAAGGCTATGGAAATTCATAAACGCGGCGGAGTTGACAGCAGCTATGATCTCTTCGTGGATATTCCCGATGAGGAAGATGTTATTTTGCATATTTTGGAATTACTGAGGGGAACCTCGCTGGTTAATATTCACATCAATGAAGAGAATCGTGAAGATATCAATGGTATTCTACAGATTTCTTTCAAAAATGAAAAAGATCTCAACCATGCCGCGAAGGTTATTACGGAAAATACGACCTATCAGGTAACAATAGATTAAAGGAGTTTATTATGACAGTTAATATTTATGATTTAGCAAATGAGTTGGAACGCGGTATTCGCGAACTTTCAGAATATCAAACCTTGGTTGAGCAAAAGGCAAAAATTGATGAAGATCAAGAAGCCAAAACCCTTTTTGATGAGTTTACAAGCTTTCAAGAGCAGATTTATACAGCTATGCAGTCTGGACAAATGCCTAGCGAAGATGACCAAAAAAAGATTCAAGAAATGGGAGAAAAGATTGAAGCTAATGCTACTTTAAAGGCTTATTTGGAAGCCCAACAAGCTCTTTCGGTCTATCTCAATGATATTGAGCGTATCGTCTTTAGTCCAATCAGTGATTTGAATAAATAAGAGCAGCGACGAAGTCTAAGAAATTGGATTACGTCATGGTAACGGTTAACGTCTGTACAATAAAGGTAGGCAGTAGGTTATGACAATAACCGTTTTTTTTTAAATCATTCACGGTAAAATTCAAAGGGAGATCGAAAATGAAAAAATGGCTATTTTTTTCTCTTACCTTAATCTTACTTCTTTTCACAGGAAGGGTATTAGCAGATGATAAGGTGAAATCTCAAATTGACAATTTTAAAGGAAACTTGCAAATTAATCAAGACAACACCGCAACCTACACGCAAGAAATAGACTACACCTATAAAACCAAATTTAACGGTCAATATGTCACCCTTGGTGAGGCTGGGGTAATGCCTGCTAATTTTAGAATAGCCGATAATCCAAAAGTTCAAGCCTATAAAAATGGAAAAGAAGTGCATGTTAGGGTCGAAAAAATAGATTGGGATGATGGTACAAAATTAAAAATTTATAACGGAGGTCATAAAGGAGACAAGGTTAAAATCCGAGTACAATGGCAACTTTCTAACTTATTAACAGTCTACCAAGATGTTGCCGAATTAAATTGGATGCCTCTTTCAGACCAAACAGATACTATCAAGCATTTGGAATTTACCGTCAAGCCGCCGAGTGCAACCTCTATTTCCAAACTCTATGCTCATACCAACCTTTTCAGACCCCAAGCTAGTATTCAAGGAAAGGATGGGGAATATACAGTTAAGATTAGCGATGTTAAAGAAAAATTTGAACTCCATGCTTATTGGGCTAAGTATATGTTTTACGTTTGGCCATCCTATAGCAGTTCAGAAAAAGATAATATTGAAGCATTAGAAAGACAAATAGAAAAAGAGTCAGATACGACTCGTTTGAATCTGGGATCAAGGTATCCGATGTTGATTACAATCACTATGGCTGGTTTTGGTCTCTTATTTGATGGCCTTTTAAGACTGACTCACAGGACATTAAATTTCAATAAGAAAACTTACCTGTTTAATATCCCTGAATCAGCTTTATCACCGTTAGTAGCGGCTCGCTTTATTCACCAGCAGAGTTTATTTCAAAGTAAGAAAAATAAACACGGTCTGGCAGCAGATATAAATTTTAACAATCTTATTCAGGCAACGCTACTTGATTTAATTGATCGCCGGATTTTAACTGTTGTCGCTCCTAAAAATCAGAAACGTTTGAAGAAAAATAACATTGATGAGGCTAGCGCTTCTGAAAAAGAGTTCATTTCATTCGTTATGGGAGATAGAAAAGAGGCTTCTATCAATCACCTATTTTTAGAATACGAATTTAATGACGCTGATATTAGGCGATTAAAAGTCAAGTATTCTGGGGGTAGGTTACAAAAAGAGGTTAGAGAATTAGGTCGTAACTTTAACACACATTTTAATAATAAACTAAATCGGATTGATGAGGGAGTACAGACAGATATTAAGGAACTTGGACTTATTACTGATTTCTCAAAATCTAATATAGTTTTCCAAATCTTTAGATACTTCCTTTACGCCTTTTCTATGCTTGGTCCTGTACTTCTTTTAGGAGCTTCTTTGTGGGTAATTTGACTGCTTGCTATAAAAGGGGCTTGGACTGGAAATAAGTTGCTCTTTATTTGGCCGATTATGTTAATTGTTGCCTCTTATGTGCTTTTTAAATACTTTAAAAGCAAAATCGCTTATTATCGAAAATTCACTTCTCCAAAAGGTGCTTATCGCGAACAGGTTCAAGAATGGATTAACTTTCACAACATGGCTCGTGACATCCAAAAATTCGATAAAGTTCCCTTTGAAGGGCTTGTTGTTTGGAATCGTGTCTTAGTTTATGCGACTATGTATGGTTATGCTACAAAAGTTGAAGAATTTATCAAAATTAACAACCTAAGTACTTTTAGTCCTGAATTGAATACAATAGCCCCTTACGTGTCTCATGTACTCTACAGGCAAGTTAATATCATTGACCGCTCCTTATCAAGCGCAGATTCTGCTTCTCATTTTTCTGTTTCCTCAGATGGAAGTAGTGGAGGAAGTGTTGGATCTTTCTAAGGTTTATCCATTGATTCTGAAAAGAAAAGGATTCCTAAAATCTCGGATTCTTGATTCTTATGACTTCTTGTTATTTGAGATAGCAGGCTAGGTTAGTGTTTTTATTTAATATAGAATTCCTGATTTTTGAGAGCTAATTCTTGAACTTTGGCAAATTTTTTCAGCTTTTTTAAATCTTCAGGATGGCTGACAAAGGTAATGACAGCTCCCTCTTTTCCCATTCGACCAGTTCTGCCAGCTCGGTGCGTATAGACATCTTTGTCTCTGGCTACCTCAAAATTGATGACAAATTCTAGGTTGTCAATGTCAATACCTCGCGCAACTAAGTCAGTTGCCAACAAGAGGGCAAGTTCCTGGTTTTTAAATTTCTCCAAGATGGTTTTGCGAAATTTAACATTCACATCGCTGGCCAAGGAAACAGCGGATGATTGGTTAAATTGGAGACGTTCTTCAGCCGCCCCCAAGTCTGATAACTTGTTGAAAAAGACGAGACCGTGAAAATTAGGAATATTTGACAATTTGCGCAGCAGGTCAATCCGATTGCGCTTGTCGATTTGGAGATAATAGTGGCTGATGTTGTCTAATTTTTGCTGGCTGAAATCGAGTGTTATCGTATTATCAGCTAGCTCTTTAGGATCCAACTTATTGGTGGCACTCAGGTAAATCATCTGGTGTTGACGCGGCACATGGTGGCAGATTTTAGTCACAAAATGGTATTGTGAATCGCTGAGCAATTCATCAAATTCATCAAGAACGATGGTATCAACGTTCATCATTTTAATCTTTTTTAGCTTGATTAGCTCAAAGATACGCCCCGGTGTTCCGATTAGGATTTGAGGTCCCTTTTTGAGTCGTTCAATCTGGCGCTTTTGACTGGAACCAGAAATGAAGAGCTGAGCTGTCAGGTTGAGCAGCTGCGCCCACTCTTTTGTCACATCAAAAATTTGACCGGCCAATTCGGTATTGGGGGCCAAAATTAGAATTTGTTGGCTCTTTTTATTCTCTATTTTGGATAGGAGTGGCAGTAGGTAGGCCAGAGTTTTACCAGTTCCGGTTGGGCTGATACCCAAAAGGTTTGAACCAGCCTGAATCGGTTGAAAGACTTGCTCTTGAATGGAAGTGAGTTGACTTATACCCATCTGATTTAATTTTTCTTGTAAAATCGGCGCTAGTTTTATTATCATTTGGTTTCCTTTATCTCTTTATTTGGCTTTAATTATACCATTTTTTATTGTATAATGGTTTGGTTATTTAACTCAATATTCTGGAGAAAAACATGCGAATAAAACCGATTATTATTGGTGTTACTGGTGGATCCGGTAGCGGTAAAACCAGTGTTTCCCGTGCGATTTTAGATAATTTCCAAGGTTCTAAAATAGCCATGCTTGAACACGATTCCTATTATAAGGACCAGTCGCATTTGACTTTTGAGGAGAGGGTGTCCACCAACTACGACCATCCTCTTGCCTTTGAGACGGATTTGATGATTGAGCATATCAAGGAATTACAGGCAGGACGTCCTGTTGATATTCCTATTTACGACTATACGCAACACACTCGCAGCAGTCAGTCCTACCGTCAGGAACCTCAGGATGTCTTTATTGTTGAAGGTATCATGGTCTTGGAAGATAAACGTCTGCGTGATTTGATGGATATCAAGCTTTTTGTTGATACCGATGATGATATTCGTATTATCCGTCGTATTAAACGCGATATGCAAGAACGTGGCCGTAGCCTTGACAGTATTATCGACCAATATACAAGTGTGGTTAAGCCCATGTATCACCAATTTATCGAGCCTACCAAGCGTTATGCTGATATCATTATTCCCGAAGGGGTCACTAATATTGTGGCTATCGATCTCATCAACACTAAGATTGCTAGTATTTTAGGTGATTTATAAGGGAAGGAAAAGAAAGATGGCTATTAGGCCTCCATTTAATCAACAGATGACACCGGAATTTTTCCAATCATTTTATTGGTATAAAATAGAATTGCAAGATATTTGTCGTCGCTATCAACTTCCCAGCTATGGGACTAAAGCAGAATTAACTGATTATATTATTCAATTTTTAGAGGGAATTCCAGTCGCTAATATCCAAGCCAAGCGTAAAAATAGAAGAAAAAATCCTACTGGGAAGAGTTTAAGCGCTGAGCAAATTACTCCGGCTACCAAATTATTAGATTCGGGATTCAGTTTCAATCAAGAGGCTAGAACCTTTTTCTGTCGCTATTTTGATGTTGCCCACTTTTCATTTAAGAAATCAATGGCCATTAAGATGCGGGAAGTTGAGGAGATGGGTGACACTGAGGCGACGGTTCAGGACTTAATTGATGTCTTTGCTGAAAGCAAAGTTTCCCTCTCCTCAAATAGAGAAGAGCAGACTTACCAGTGGAATCGTTTTGTTAAAGATTTTAATAATGATCCGCAATCTAAATTGTTTGCTCAACCTATGAAAGTTGCTGCTATTTTATGGAAAGAAGTGAGGCAGTCAAATCGAGATAAGATCTATCAGACAAGTCTGATCAAGGACTATGCCCGCGAAATTGAGGGCTATCGCAAATAGTGTCGTATTCTAATTTAATTATCTGAAAATTCTTGACCTATTGTTGAAAATAATGTAAAATGTAATCATTAAAATTAAGATCTCTAGGAGAAGCCAGATGCAAACAATTGCTTATAAGACTTTGTTGCTGAGGAATGAGGGCTAGTGCAAAAGCATTAGTCCTGTTTGGCCTACCAAGCGGGATCAAAAAACATCTCGCTTATCTGCGGGATGTTTTTTGATTATTAGAAAAGAGGTATTATAATGCATAAGGTAGAATTTCTTGATACGACCTTGCGCGATGGGGAACAAACACCGGGCGTCAGTTTTTCAGTGAAGGAAAAAGTAACGATTGCCAAGCAACTTGAAAAATGGGGAATTTCAGCTATTGAAGCTGGTTTCCCAGCTGCTAGTCCGGATTCTTTTGAAGCAGTCAAACAGATTGCAGAAACCGTGACTAAGACGGCTGTGAGCGGCTTGGCACGTTCGGTCAAGACTGACATTGATGCCTGTTACGAAGCGCTTAAAGATGCTAAATACCCACAGTGCCATGTCTTTATTGCGACAAGTCCGATTCACCGTGAGTTCAAGCTCAAAAAATCTAAGGAAGAAATCTTAGAGATCATAAAAGAGCACGTTTCTTATGCGCGCCAATACTTTGATGTTGTGGAGTTTTCTCCTGAAGATGCGACTCGTACAGAGCTTGATTATTTGTTGGAAGTCGTGCAAACCGCTGTTGATGCCGGTGCGACCTACATCAATATCCCTGATACAGTTGGTTTTACAACACCAAAAGAATTTGGCCATATTTTTGAATATTTGATTGAAAATGTCCAATCTGACAAAGAGGTTATTTTCAGTCCCCACTGTCATGATGACTTGGGGATGGCAACAGCAAACACACTATCAGCTATCAAAAATGGCGCTGGTCGTGTTGAAGGAACTGTTAATGGTATTGGTGAGCGTGCTGGGAATGTAGCTCTTGAAGAAGTGGCCGTTGCCCTTAATATCCGCGAGGACTATTTCCAAGCCCAGAGTGATATTATCCTCGATGAAACAGTCAATACCTCAGCTATGGTTTCGCGTTTCTCTGGTATCCCTATTCCTAAAAATAAGGCTGTTGTCGGTGGCAATGCCTTCTCTCATGAATCAGGTATCCATCAAGATGGGGTTCTTAAGAATCCTCTCACTTATGAAATCATTACTCCAGAATTGATCGGTGTCAAGCAGAATTCTCTGCCCTTAGGAAAACTGTCTGGTCGTCACGCTTTTGTTGAAAAACTCAAGGAACTGGAATTAGAATTTGAAGAAACCGAAATTGGCGAACTTTTTGCTAGATTTAAAAAATTGGCCGACAAGAAGCATGATATCCGGGACGCTGATATCATCGCTTTAGTGGAAGGAAATGATATTGAAAATCCTGAAGGTTTCCATTTTGAGGACTTGAAACTGACCTCAAATCAGGATGAAACAGTGACTGCTGTTGTAACCATGGTTAATTTCGATGGTGAAAAAGTTGATGTTGTTGCCAATGGTAAGGGCTCTGTTGAAGCCATCTATAATGCCATTGATAAATTCTTTGGCCAAACGATTAGGCTCTTAAGCTATACAATGGATGCAGTAACAGATGGTATTGATGCCCAGGCGCGCGTGGTCGTTTCGATAGAAAATGTTGATACGGGAACCATTTTCAATGCTTCTGGTATTGACTTTGATGTTCTCAAAGCGGGAGCCATCGCTTATGTTAATGCTAATGTTTTCGTGCAAAAAGAAAATGATGGTGAAATCGGGCATCGCTTGTCTGAGCATGATTATCCAAGTAAATAGAAGTTGGCCTGAAAAAGCTTGCTTCTGTGGTCTATAAGACCAATGAGCATTCTAGTTTTATTTTAATAAAAAGGAGATGTCAGGGATGAATATTTAAGAAATGCAATTTTAGGAAAGCCTATCTTTCGCTGGTTTGCTATTTTCGATTATTTTATCCTCTTGTATCTGAATATGACTAAAAAAATTCTAACCTTAGCTGGTGATGGTATCGGACCAGAAATTATGACTGCAGGTTTGGAAGTTCTTCAAGCCGTCGCTGAGAAAATTAGTTTTGACTACAGTTTGGAAGCCCAACCCTTTGGCGGTGCTGGGATTGATGCTGCTGGTCATCCCCTACCTGCAGCGACTCTAGAAGCTGCTAAGAAGGCTGACGCTATTTTATTAGCAGCCATCGGCAGTCCGCAGTATGACCAAGCTCCTGTACGTCCTGAGCAGGGTCTTTTGGCTCTGCGCAAGGAGCTCAACCTCTTTGCAAATATTCGCCCAGTCAAAGTTTTTGACGCCCTCAAGCACTTGTCACCGTTGAAACCAGAAAGAATTGCTGGTGTGGATTTTGTCCTTGTACGTGAATTGACCGGTGGGATTTACTTCGGCCAGCATATCTTACAAGAAGATGCAGCGCGCGATATCAATGATTATTCGACAGAGGAAATCCGTCGTATTGTGCGCAAGGCTTTTGAAATCGCTCAAGAGCGTGGTAAAAAAGTTACCAGTATTGATAAGCAAAATGTTCTAGCAACTTCAAAACTCTGGCGCAAGGTAGCTGAGGAAGTAGCTGATGAGTTTCCAGATGTGACTCTTGAGCATCAACTTGTCGATAGTGCGGCTATGGTCATGATTACCAACCCAGCCCGCTTTGATGTGATCGTAACAGAAAATCTCTTCGGTGATATTTTATCGGACGAATCCAGTGTTCTGCTAGGGACACTAGGGGTTATGCCATCAGCCAGTCACTCGGAAGATGGTCCTAGTCTCTACGAACCAATTCATGGTTCTGCACCTGATATCGCTGGGCAGGGGATTGCGAACCCCATCAGCATGATTTTATCAGTGGCCATGATGCTACGTGATTCTTTCGGTGAAACGATCGGTGCTGAATTGATTGAAAGGGCTGTTGATAAGACTCTTAGTCAGGGCATTTTAACTCGTGATTTAGGCGGTCACGCAACAATGGCAGAAATGACATCTACCATTATCGGAAATTTATAGGATGCAGTTGTTAGGATTATTTTTTATCATCTGGAATTTGCTGACTTTTTTGCTTTACGGTCTTGATAAAAGGCGAGCTGTCAGAGGTGAGTGGCGGATTCCGGAGCGAATTCTACTCCTTATGACCTTGTCAGGTGCTGGACTTGGAGCCTATCTGGCAGGCAAACTTTTTCGCCATAAGACTTCAAAATGGTATTTTAGATGGTGCTGGTATTTAGGGATTTTAATCGATGCTGCTCTCACCTATATCTTATGGGGAAACTAAATTAAATGGAGGATGTAAAAATGAGTGGGAAATCAATTTTTGATAAAGTTTGGGACCGCCACGTAATTAAAGGTGAAGCAGGCGACCCTCAGCTCATGTATGTGGATCAACACTATATCCATGAGGTAACCAGCCCTCAAGCTTTCGATGGCTTACGTGAAGCTGGTCGGCAGCTGCGTCGCCCTGATTTGACCTTTGGTACCTTTGATCACAATGTTCCCACAGTAAATATTTTTGATATTCGTGATGCTATTTCAAAAGCACAAATGGATGCTCTAGCACGCAATGTTAAAGAATTTGGAGTCCCTCATGCTCCACATGGTTCGGAAAATCAGGGTATCGTACACATGGTAGGACCAGAAACAGGCCGGACTCAACCGGGGAAATTTATTGTTTGCGGGGACAGTCATACCGCAACTCATGGGGCTTTTGGAGCTATTGGTTTCGGGATCGGAACAACCGAAGTGGAACATGTTTTTGCAACCCAGTCAATCTGGCAAGTGAAGCCTAAAAAACTTTTGGTTCGCTTTGTTGGTAAACCACAAAAAGGAGTTTATTCCAAGGACTATGTTATGGCCCTGATTGCTCGCTACGGTGTCTCTGTTGGTGTGGGATATGCGGTTGAATATGTGGGAGAAGCGATCGAAGCTTTGAACATGGAAGAGCGCATGACCATCTGTAATCTCTCTATCGAATTCGGTTCAAAAATAGGAATTATGAATCCTGATCAAACGACCTTTGATTATGTCCAAGGTCGTCCAGAAGCTCCCAAAGGACAGAACTTTCAAGATGCTGTGGCTGATTGGAAAACTCTAGTGTCAGATCCTGATGCGGTTTATGATAAGGTTCTTGAAATAAATGTCTCTGAACTGGCACCAATGGTGACTTGGGGGACTAATCCGTCAATGGCAGTTTCGCTCGATGAGTCCTTCCCTGAAATTCGTGACATGAATGATGAGCGGGCCTATAATTATATGGAAATGAAGCCAGGACAAAAGGTTTCTGATATTGAATTGGGTTATATCTTTATCGGATCGTGTACCAATGCACGAATTACCGATCTCAAAATCGCAGCCAAATTTGTTGAGGGTAAGCAAGTTGCTCCCAACGTGACAGCTATCGTAGTTCCAGGTTCCAGACCGGTTAAGACAGCGGCTGAAAAACTGGGTCTAGATAAGATTTTCTTGGATGCGGGCTTTGAATGGCGGGATCCGGGTTGCTCCATGTGCCTGGGAATGAATCCTGACAAGGTTCCAGAAGGCATGCACTGTGCCTCAACTAGTAACCGTAACTTTGAGGATCGTCAAGGGGTTGGTGCTAAGACCCACCTCTGTAGTCCAGCAATGGCTGCTGCCGCTGCCATTGCTGGCCACTTTGTTGATATTCGTGATCTGCCTGAAGCGCAATAGAAAGTGGGGAAGCAGTGGAAAAATTTACCGTTTACACTGGAACGACTGTTCCTTTGATGAATGACAATATCGATACCGACCAAATTCTACCTAAGCAGTTTTTGAAACTGATTGATAAAAAAGGATTTGGTAAGTATCTCATGTATGAGTGGCGCTATCTGGATGATAACTATACTGAGAATCCTGAATTTATCTTTAATACGTTACCTTATCGTCAGGCAACTATCTTGATTACTGGTGACAACTTTGGTGCTGGTTCTTCGCGGGAACATGCTGCATGGGCTCTGGCTGATTATGGCTTTAAGGTGATTATCGCTGGTTCTTTCGGAGATATTCACTACAATAATGACCTCAACAATGGAATTTTGCCTATTGTGCAGCCCTTAGAAGTGCGGCAGAAACTGGCTCAACTGGATCCTAGCGATCAGGTGACAGTCGATCTGCCCAACCAAAAAATTATATCGCCGGTTGGTGAATTTAGTTTTGATATTGATGGTGAGTGGAAATACAAATTGCTCAATGGCTTGGATGATATTGGTATCACACTACAACACGAAGATTTAATTACCGAATATGAAAAAAATCGTCCGAGTTATTGGCAAGATTAGCTGAAAATATCGGTTTTGAAAATTCAGAAAATTACTTGAAAATTACTCCCTAGCATGGTAAAATAAGCAAGATAACTATTAGATGTAGATGGAGATTTTAAATTATGACCAAACATGTCCACTGGGATGGCAATCTTTCGCAAGAAGGATTTGAAATTGTTAAGAACGAAGGCGGCGTTATCGTCTGTCCAACCAAGGTTGGCTACATTATCATGACTTCAGATAAAAAGGGTCTTGAGCGTAAGTTTAAAGCTAAAGAGCGCAATCGCAACAAACCAGGTGTGGTTCTTTGCGGCAGCATGGATGAGCTGCGAGCTCTTGCTCAATTGACGCCAGAAATTGATGCTTTCTATCAAAAACACTGGGACGAAGATATCCTGCTTGGCTGTATCCTACCATGGAAGTCGGACGCTTACGAAAAATTGAAAGCTTACGGTGACGGTCGTGAAGACTTGATGACAGATGTTCGCGGGACGTCGTGTTTTGTTATTAAATTCGGTGTGGCTGGTGAACAAATTGCCAAAGAAATGTGGGAAAAAGAAGGGCGCATGGTTTACGCTTCATCTGCCAATCCATCAGGAAAAGGAAACCGTGGAAAAGTTGAAGGCATTGGTGAGCGTATCGAAATGGCCGTTGATTTAGTTATTGAAGCTGATGATTATGTCGCTTCTATCCAGCCTGACAAGACTGTTGAAACACGCTATGAACAAGGTGTTATGGTCTCCATGGTAGATGTAGATGGTAAGTTGATCCCTGAACAAGGTTCAGGCAGCCGTTCAGTAGAACCATGTCCAGTTGTTATCCGTAAAGGTCTTGACATTGATAAAATTATGATGCATCTCTCAGACCATTTTAATTCATGGAACTACCGTCAAGGTGAATATTATTAAGGAAGAACAGTCTTCAGAATTTAAAAATAGACAGAATCACTCGAAAGAGTGGTTTTTTGTTATAATGAAGGCGCAAGTTTTAAAAAAGATAGGCAGAAAAGTATGACAAAACCGTTATCAGATATGACTCTGGAAGAACTCTGGCACTTGTTTCCAATCTTTCTTGTGCCGCCTAAGGAAGCATGGGAGGAGTGGTATCAGGAAGAGAAGCAGGCTCTCTTGCGGCTGTTTTCCAAGGGGGAAATCAGCAGCATTTCGCATATCGGCAGCACAGCTATTCCCGATATCTGGGCTAAAAATATTGTTGATATTTTATTAGAAGTCCCTGAAACAGCAGATTTACAATATTTCAAAAAGCAGTTGCTAAATGCTGGCTATTTGCTGATGTCTGAAGAGGAAGATCGCATGTCTTTCAATAAAGGGTATACAGAAACCGGCTTTGCCCAGAGAGTATTTCATCTCCACTTACGTTATCAGGATGACCGTGATGAACTTTATTTTAGAGATTATTTAAGAGCACATCTGGAAGTTGCCAAAGACTATGAAGGGTTGAAACTTGCCTTATGGAAAGAGTACGAGCATAACCGTGATGCTTATACAGATGCTAAGACTGATTTTATTAGGAAATATACGCAAGAAGCTAAGAAAGACTATAAAGGGAGGTATTAATGATAAGAGGTATTACTGTTGTTTCTGTTTTAGTAGTGTCCCTTTACATCTTGCTCAAGTATCTCGTCAGCCAATCGAAACACCCATCAGGATTCATTGGCAGGAGCATGATGAGGATTTGGAATAAGGCCTACTTACCGATGGCACAGTGGGCTTTGTCTGTGCTTCCTCAAAAAGCTTATGGGCATATCTTGGATATTGGGGTTGGCAATGGGGCATCAACGGCCTACCTTCGCCAACTTTTTCCCCAGAGTCAGATCAAGGGTATAGATATTTCTGCGGAGGCTATTTCTCAAGCTCGGAAGCAGAACCAGTTAGAAGGAGTTGCTTTTGACATTATGGATGTCAGTCAGCTGACTTATTCTGATGGCTATTTTGATCTTATCTGCGCCTTTCAAACGCATTTTCATTGGCCGGATTTGAAAAAAGCTTTGCTTGAAATCAAGCGCGTGCTGGCAGACGATGGACGGTTTATCATAGCTTGCGAGCAAAGTAAAATTAATTATTATTTACCAGATTTGAAAGAACGAGAAGATTTTGCCAACTATTTGGCTAAAAAAGGCTTGCAGCTTCAGGATTATCAGAAACAGACGGCTTGGGTTTGTTATATGATTGCAAAACAGTAGGTGTTAACATAAACATTTTCTGTCAGAAGATGAAGATCTGTTCTTTGTTTTTAACCTTTTAAATTACTTGTTCATTTTTCGGAAGTCATTCACTTTGGTTTAGGGTATAATAATAAAAATTGATGAATGAGGAGACTGTAATGATAGAAAATGAACAGCTAAAAGAGCGTTATTATCAAGCTTTGCTGGAACGAGATGCGCAGTTTGACGGGATTTTCTTTGCGGCCATTAAGTCAACGGGGATTTTTTGTCACGCGACCTGTCGGGCTAGAAAGCCTAAGTTTGAAAACTGTGATTTTTACGAAAAGGCAGAAGAAGCGCTTTTGGCTGGTTATCGGCCATGCAAAATCTGTCAGCCCCTGTCATATCCGCATCAGCTTCCTGAAGAAGTCAGAATGCTCATAACAGCTGTAGAAGCTAATCCTGAGAAGCGGTGGAGGGAAGAAGATTTCAAGAGGTTAGGTCTTCATTCGGCAACTGCTAGGCGACAATTCAAAGAAGTTTACGATATAACCTTTGTTCAGTACGCGCGTGCTCGTCGGATGGGTCTGGCTTTTAAGAATATCAAGGATGGACAGACAGTCATTGATCAGCAGCTGGCTATGGGTTATCAATCCTCTAGTGGTTTCAATGACGCCTTCAGCCGTATTATGGGAAATCCAGTCAAAAAAACGACTATTAAAGTGCTGACAGCTGCTTTTATCGCGACACCAATTGGACGAATGCTGGCTTTGGCGGATGAGGAGTATCTCTATCTTTTGGAATTTGAAAATCGACGAGGACTGGAAAGAGAAATAGAGCGGCTGCGCAGCAGACTGAATGCAAGAATTATCCATGGAACCAATACTCTTTTACAGCAATTGGAGAAAGAGCTAGCTGCCTATTTCTCTGGAACCTTCACAGGTTTTACCATTCCTCTGTATTTGAGTGGATCGGCCTTTCAGCAAGCAGTTTCCAAACTGCTTGCTGAAATTCCACTTGGAAAAACGGTTACCTATAAAGATTTGGCTCTAAAGCTAGGTGATAGCAACAAGGTCAGAGCTGTCGGCAATGCTAACGGAGCTAATCAGATTGCTATTTTGATACCTTGCCACCGTGTTATTGCCAGTGACGGCAGTTTGGGCGGTTATGGCGGCGGAAAAGAGCGCAAAAAGTATCTGTTGGAACTAGAGAAAAGGATTAAGAACACCTAACAGGGAGGAAAATTCATGAAAACATTATTCTTATGTTCTTATTTTGCAGAAGTGCGGCCTTTCTTTGAGAAGTTCGCAGAATAATATGAGTTGGAAAAGAAAGTTCTTTTTATTTCCACGGCTGGAAATGTAGAAGAGTACACGGCTTATATTGATGAAGGCAGGGCTGTTTTTGCCGATTTGCAATTTGACATTGTTCCTATTGGATGTAGCAGAAGAGACAGAGACGGTGGTGCGGGAAAAGCTAGCACAAGCGTCCTGTCTCTACATTTCAGACGGTAATACTTTTTATCTTTTACAGGAATTAAAGAGAAAAAATTTACTGCCTTTGATTTACGAACGCATCAATCAAGGAATGGTTTATGTCGGTGAATCAGCTGGTGCTATCATTGCTTCCAATGATATTTCTTACAGCCAAATTATGGATGATAAGAGTTTAGTATCAGATCTGACGGATTATACTGCCTTAGGTTTAGTTGATTTTTCTGTTTTGCCGCATTGGGGTGAATATCCTTTTGAAGAAGCGACCAAACAGACAGCAGACATTTACGATCAGAAAATAAATCTCATCAAACTGATCAACAGACAAGCTGTTCTGACGACTAGGGATAAGTCTATTGTCGTGAGCAGTCCGTAGATTTGGATCGTTTTCGCCACAATGTTTAACCAAAAATAGATAAACTGCCACCTATTCTTTCTTGAAAAGAGGATTTGTTAAGTTATAATGAAGTCAAGAGGAGGTAGGAAAAGTATGATTAGTGAGACGATTAGCCTTTTAAGAAAGAAACACGGTTTGTCTCAAGAAATGTTGGCGGAAAAAATTGGTGTGTCTCGCCAGACGTTGAGTAAGTGGGAAACCGGCGAAAGCAATCCGGATATTATTCACTCAAGTCGTTTAGCAGAGATTTTTGAAATCACACTTGATGAATTGGTCTACTCTGGACGGGAGGTCCTCCATAGTGCAACTAAGGATGGCAAGTTTATGTTTGGGCCAGTTACTGTCGGGGAAAAGGGTCAGATTGTTATCCCTGTCAAAGCTCGACGTATTTTCCATATCGAAAAGGGAGATGAGTTACTTGTACTAGGCGATATTAATCAGGGGCTTGCCCTTGTTGATGCTAGATTTTTCATGGAGGCGCATAATCATTTAAAAAAAGGGGGAGATTAGCTATGGATGCCATCAGGATAGAGGGATTAACCAAAAAGTACAAAGGTATCGTTGCTGTCGACCATCTTGATTTAAAGATTGAAGAAGGGAAGCTTTTTGCCTTATTAGGAATTAATGGGGCTGGAAAGACGACACTTATCAAAATGCTAGCTTGTCTGACGCAGCCAAACAGTGGTGATGCTTTTTTACACAACAAGAGTATTATGAGTAATCGGCAAGAAGTGAAAGACCTCATTAGTATTTCCCCACAAGAAACAGCCATTGCTCCCAACTTGAGCGTTAGAGAAAACTTAGATTTGATGTGTGGTATTAATCGTTTTTCCAAACAGAAAACCGGTCAAAAAATAAAAGAGATGGTGAGTCAGTTTGCGCTAGCTCCGGTTCTTGATAAACGAGCAGGTAAACTCTCTGGAGGATGGCGTCGCCGACTCAGTATTGCCATGGCTTTGATTAGTGAACCTAAGATTTTATTTCTGGATGAGCCGACTCTTGGTTTGGATGTTGTGGCACGAAGTGAGTTGTGGGATACGATAAAAAATTTGAAAAATAAGATGACTATTATCTTGACCACGCATTATATGGAGGAAGCAGAAGCTCTGTCAGATCAAGTAGGGATTATGAAAGCGGGTAAACTCCTTGCCCTTGGCAGTGTTCATGATCTGAAAGTTTTGGCAAATACAACTGATTTTGAACAAGCTTTTATCACGATTGTAAAAGGAGGCTGATCATGAGATTATTTGCTTTTTCAAAACGTACGGCCCAAGAAATCTTGCGAGATCCTATCAATTTAGCTTTTGGTATAGGTTTCCCGGTGGTATTGATTTTTCTCCTCAATGCGATCCAGGCAAACATCCCGGTTTCTTTATTTCAATTAAGCAGCTTCATTCCTGGGATTGCCGTGTTTGGCTTGACCTTTATGACCGTTTTTTCGGCGACACTTATTGCCAAGGATAGAGAAACATCATTTCTGCAACGCCTTTATACAAGTCCTATGACGGCCATGGACTTTATCTTGGGCTATGCTTTTCCAATTCTGCCTATTGCTTTAATACAGACACTGATTTGTTATCTGGTGGCCATCCCGCTGGGTCTGTCTTTTAATCTTAAGACGGTTTACGCGATTCTTTGTATCCTTCCGATTTCCCTCTTTTTTATCGCTGTGGGTCTTCTTTGCGGAAGTGTTCTTAGTGTCAAACAGGTAGGAGGGATATGTGGTGCTTTGCTGACCAATCTGGTTGGCTGGTTATCAGGGATTTGGTTTGATCTTGATTTGATTGGAGGTCTCTTTAAGAATGTCGCCTACGCCTTGCCTTTTGTCCACGCGGTCAACTTGGAGAGAATGGCCTTGAATGGCTTTACTAAGGATAGCTTTTCCAGTTTGCTGTGGCTTTTGGGCTATACTCTTTTGACGATGTTTCTGGCGACATACTTCTTTTTGAGGCAAATGAAAAATAATTAATGGTAAATATTGTTTTAAAAGGCTGCTAGATTTAAGTTTTAAAAATTCACCTCTCAGAGGTGAATTTTGTTATAATAGACTCATGACGAATTCAGAAAAAATGTCTCAATACGAACTCTTGTTAGCTCAGTTAGACGCCTTACTGACTGATGAGACCAATCCTGTCGCTAATCTAGCCAATGCCAGTGCTCTTTTGAAGACGGCTCTGCCTCGCTCTGTTTTTGCAGGTTTTTATCTGTTTGATGGCTGTGAATTGATCTTGGGTCCTTTTCAGGGGGCGGTGTCTTGTGTGCATATTGCTCTTGGCAAAGGGGTCTGCGGTGAATCCGCCCAGAAGCGTCAAACGCTGATTGTGGAGGATGTGACCAAGCATGCCAACTACATTTCCTGCGATTCTGCGGCCAAGTCAGAAATCGTAGTGCCTATGGTTATAGATGGCCAGCTAGTGGGAGTTCTGGATTTGGACTCTTCGGAGCTTGCAGATTACGATGCCATTGATCAAACTTATTTGGAACGATTTGTGGCACTTTTGCTTGAAAAAACGGATTGGAATTTTGACATGTTTGGAGTAAAAAACTGATGTATCAAGCCCTTTATCGAAAATACAGAAGCCAGACTTTTGATGAAATGGTTGGGCAAGAAGTTGTTGCGACCACGTTAAAACAGGCCGTTGCCTCAGGAAAAATCAGTCACGCCTACCTATTTTCAGGACCGCGAGGAACAGGGAAAACCAGTGCAGCCAAGATTTTTGCCAAGGCTATGAACTGTCCCAATCAAAAAGATGGAGAACCTTGCAATCATTGTGATATTTGTCAGGATATTACCAACGGCAGTCTTGAAGATGTGATTGAAATTGATGCTGCCTCTAATAATGGTGTGGATGAAATCCGGGAAATCCGTGACAAGTCAACCTATGCTCCCAGCCGCGCAACTTATAAGGTCTACATCATTGATGAAGTTCATATGCTGTCTGCCGGTGCCTTCAATGCCCTTTTGAAAACCTTGGAAGAACCGACTGAAAATGTTGTCTTTATTTTGGCAACAACCGAATTGCATAAGATTCCGGCGACCATTCTTTCACGGGTTCAACGCTTTGAATTTAAGGCGATTAAACAATCAGCTATTCGCAAACACATGGCGGAAATCCTTAGAAAAGAAGGAATAGGCTATGAGGAAGAAGCCCTAACTCTGATTGCTCGTCAGGCAGAAGGTGGTATGCGCGATGCCCTGTCTATCCTTGATCAGGCTCTTAGTCTCTCAGTAGACAATCAGGTGACTGTGGCCATTGCTGAGGAGATTACAGGTAGTGTTGGTCAAGCAGCTTTGGATGACTATGTCAGCAATCTGCTTACTCATGATAGCTTAGCAGCTTTGACTAATTTAACAACGATTTACGATAATGGTAAGAGCATGAGCCGTTTTGCTACGGATTTGCTGGATTATCTGCGAGACCTCCTCATTGTCCAAACCGGTGGAGAATCCAGTCGAACCAGTAAGGCTTTCAAGGATAATCTGTCTCTGGAGCAAGAGCGTATTTTTATCATGATTGAGGTGGTGACTGCGGCCATGCCAGAGATAAAAAATGGTACCCATCCCAAAATCTATGCAGAAATGATGACCATTAAATTGTCAGAGACTGTCCCACCGAGTCAGACTGATGCTTGTGACACCAGCGTCCTAGAAGCAGAACTTGGACAACTGAAAGACCAAATAGCTCAACTTAAGGCTCGCCTGGAAAGCACTGATAATGCAGCTCCTGCTTCAAAACCTATTAAATCTAAGAAGAGCTTTTCCTTTAAGGTAGATAAAACTAAAATCCTGACCATCATGGAAGAAACCGTGGTTGATAGTCAACAATCGCGCCAATATCTTGATGCGCTCAAGAGCTCTTGGAATGAAATTCTCGACTCTATCGGACCTCAGGATCGTGCGCTCTTACTAGGATCAGAGCCAGTTTTAGCCAATAGTGAAAATGCTATTCTGGCCTTCAATGCGGCCTTCAATGCTGAACAGGCTATGAAGCGTACGGATCTCAATACTATGTTTGGTAATATCATGAGTCAGGCAGCTGGTTTCTCACCACAGATTATGGCGGTGCCTAAAGCTGATTTTGAAGAAATTCGAACAGAATTTGCTCAAAAGGTGCGTAGTCAAAAAGGACAAGAGGGAACAGAAGCAGTTCAAGATAATCAAAACCAAGAGGAATTTATCCCTAAGGATTTTGAATTTTTATCAGATAAAATTGAGCTTGAGGACGATTAAAATAGCATGCTATTCAGTCGAAACAGACATTTTATTACTAAATAGGGATTATTTTTGAGAAATGTAAAAAAATCCACCGTTTGGGTGGATTTTCTGCTATAATAGTGAAGTATGAATAGATTACAGTTTATTGTTATGGCCTTATGGTGCGCCGTAGAAAGCTATTTTTTCAGTAGTGCCTTGATGTCGGGTTCTTACATTTTAGCTGCTTTTTGGGCTTTTTTGCTTCTCAGAAATCTACAAAATGCCTATCTGGCAGACCGACTCTTGAAAGAATTGCTCAAGTCCCTACCTAAGTCTCCCAAGAAGAAAGACTGATTTCACCGCTGTTGAGTATTTTTGGCTGGCCATCTCCCAACTCAACAATTAGCTGACCGCTATCTGTAATATTGCTCGCGAGACCAGTATATTTTATTTGATTTTCCATAAATGTCACTTGTCTATTCAGGACGAGTGATTTTTCTTTGTAGATTTTTATGAGATCTTTTTGAGCTGTTTCAAAAAAAATTTTCCAAGTCTCAGCAATTAAATCATTTCTGGTGATAGTGGGGGGAGCGGTGAAGAGGCTGACAGCTTTATTTTTTAACTGACTGGGAAATTTTGGCACATAAAAATTGAGACCAATACCGATAATAACATCGGTTACCAGTCCTGACTCCATGGAGGTAATTGCTTCGGTCAAGATCCCTGCTAATTTTTTAGACCCGAGATAGATGTCATTGACCCATTTAATCTGAGTTTCAATACCAGTCAGTCGAGAAATGGCCTTTACAAGACTGGCCGTCACCATAAGGGTATAGGCAGGCATTTGATCATACTTGACCTCCGGCTTAAGATGGAGAGACATATAAATGCCCCCTGTTTCTGGTGTGAAGAAGGGGCGACCAAAACGTCCTTGTGCCTGCTTTTGCTTGGGAGCCAGATAAAGTGCCGGAGCCGGTTGACCTTTTTGAATTCCTTCTTTAGCATCAACTTGGGTTGAAATCGATTCTTCATTGAAATAGATCTCAAAGCCGAGTTTTTCTTTTAACACTTTTGGTAGTAAAAGGTCACCAGCTTCTAGTCGATATCCGCGATTTTTAAAAGATTCAATGACCAACCCCTTACTTTTGAGCGTTTTTATGCCTTTCCAAATAGCTGTCCGTGATACATTGAGTTTTTGGGCAAGTGCCTCACCGCTGATAAAATCAGAGTTTTCCGAAAGAAGTAGATAAATATTTTGATAAGTTTTCATAACTGACCTCGTTAATCATTACCTTTATTGTAGCATATTTATCCCTTATTTTTCAGTAACTTAGAGACATATCCTTGATATCTATTTTAATCTGAGCGCCTATAGTGAGGTAAAAAGTGGTTGCGTATGTGCAAAGTCTAAATCATAAAGAATATACCCCTTTTTTGGATGGGATGTTTAGCTAGAATATTTGTTAAACGATTGGCTGTCTGTTTGATATCCTTTCGGCAAGCGTCTCAAAAGGACAGCTTGAGATTTAGGATAAGACCTGTAAGATGGCAGCTAAGTCACGCTCAAAGCGATAAAAATCACCTTCTACGTCCCCCTTTAGTAAAAGAACATAGTTTTCTAGCTGTGGAACAGAGGGCGTCTTATCAACAGCTCAAGGCTCGAAAGGTGTCGCCGATGATTAGACCATAATTGTAAATTTTCCATTGAGTGGGATAAAAATGACGGGTTGAGCAGGACTGAACCAAGAATAGCTAGAGCATTCTAAGTGAGGATGCATTCGTATGAAGTTTGTGTCGTAGCTGTAGCCAAGCACTGTTTTGATGACCTTTTCCTCTTCATATTAAAGTTAGAATAGGAGGATACCATATAGATCGATAGTCCTATTTAGGTAAAGGTAGCATTTAGAAAGGTGGTTGAGTCGGAGTAACCACAGATAATTTTAGGATGGTCCGCAATCAGGTCGTAGTCTAAATAGAGCAGGACTTCATTTGCATCAAAACCTTTTAGAAGGTGCAAAAATTTGACTTAGTTTAGCATAAAGATCCAGAATTTACAACGACCTGTTGCCCCCCTCATTTAATCATTTAAAAAAATATGATATAATGAAGCAGTTATTAAGTCCCGAAAAGGTGTCCATAAGCCAAAGTGCTCTTATAGGCTTGGCAGTAAGTATCTGTTAACTAAGCATGCGTATGTATTGGGCAGTTCTTTGTAACCTAGTAACGCGTGGTAGGACTTATCTAGGGTTTTACGGCGATATTATATTTAAAAGGGGGACATTTTTATGTCAGAACGTAAACTTTTTACATCTGAATCGGTTTCGGAGGGACATCCGGATAAGATTGCCGATCAAATTTCAGATGCTATTTTAGATACTATTTTAAAGGAAGATCCTGAGGCTCACGTGGCAGTAGAAACGGCTGTTTATACGGGATCAGTTCATGTTTTTGGTGAAATCTCTACGACAGCTTATGTTGACATCAATCGTGTGGTGCGTGATACTATTGCTGAAATTGGCTACACTAATGCAGAGTATGGCTTTGCGGCTGATTCTGTTGGGGTTCATCCATCTTTAATCGAACAGTCGCCAGATATTGCCCAAGGGGTCAATGAAGCCTTGGAGGTGCGTGGAAATGATGACCAAGACCCTTTGGATCTGATCGGGGCAGGGGATCAAGGTCTTATGTTTGGTTTTGCTATCAATGAGACGGCTGAATTGATGCCCTTGCCAATTTCACTTAGTCATAAGTTGGTTAAAAAATTGGCTGACCTGCGTAAGTCTGGTGAACTCGCCTATCTGAGACCAGATGCTAAATCACAAGTTACTGTTGAATATGATGAAAATGATAAGCCGATTCGGGTTGATACTGTGGTTATTTCAATCCAGCACGACCCAGATGTTACCAACAATCAGATTCATAAAGATGTCATTGACAAAGTGATTAAAGAGGTCATTCCAGTAGAGTATCTGGATAATGAGACCAAATTTTTCATCAATCCTACTGGCCGTTTTGTCATCGGTGGACCACAAGGTGACTCTGGATTAACGGGTCGCAAAATTATTGTTGACACCTATGGCGGCTATGCCCGTCACGGTGGAGGGGCCTTCTCTGGTAAGGATGCGACTAAGGTTGACCGCTCTGCCTCCTACGCTGCCCGTTATATTGCTAAAAATATTGTAGCAGCTGGTTTGGCCAATAAGGCAGAAGTTCAGTTAGCTTATGCGATTGGTGTAGCCTATCCGGTTTCTATACGGGTTGATACTTTTGGTACTAATACAGTACCAGAGAGTCAGATTGAAGAGACTGTCCGTCAGGTCTTTGATCTACGTCCAGCAGGTATCATTCAAATGCTAGATCTTAAACGTCCAATCTATCGTCAGACAGCAGCCTACGGTCATATGGGACGTACTGATCTTGATCTACCTTGGGAAAAATTGGACAAGGTAGAGCTTCTGAAGGAAGCCTTAGAACAATAATTATTGAAAGCCCTCTGGGGCTTTTTAGTAACTCATGTTTGCTTTATTGTCAAAACTCCTAATCTCTGATATAATTAAAAGGTTGAATTTCAGGATATAGAAAGAATATAAGGTATGCGTAAAATTATTATCAATGGCGGTAAGCCACTTTCAGGAGAAGTGGCTGTATCAGGAGCGAAGAATAGTGTGGTTGCCCTGATTCCTGCCATTATTCTAGCAGAGGATATCGTTATTTTAGATGGGGTGCCAGCCATCAGTGATGTCGATAGTCTGATAGAGATCATGGAAATCATGGGAGCTAAGATTAAACGCGATGGTGAGACGCTTGAAATTGATCCCCGTGGTGTTAAAGATATGCCTATGCCTTTTGGTAAAATCAATAGTCTACGAGCTTCTTATTATTTCTATGGCAGTTTACTAGGTCGTTTTGGCCAAGCGGTTGTGGGACTTCCTGGCGGCTGTGATTTGGGTCCTCGTCCAATAGACCTTCACCTTAAGGCTTTTGAAGCCATGGGGGCGTCTATTTCCTATGAAGATGAGGCCATGCGGCTAGCAACAGCTGGTCAAGCCATGCAGGGTGCACATATTTACATGGATACGGTCAGTGTTGGTGCAACCATCAATACCATGTTGGCAGCTGTCAAGGCCAAAGGGCGTACTATTATTGAAAACGCAGCACGTGAACCAGAAATCATTGATGTAGCAACTCTGCTCAATAATATGGGAGCCCGTATCCGTGGAGCTGGAACCAATATGGTTACGATTGATGGTGTTGATTATCTAGGCGGTACACGCCATCAAGTGATTCCTGATCGCATCGAAGCTGGAACTTATATTGCTATGGCGGCTGCGATTGGTGAAGGAATTCGTGTGACCAATGTCCTCTATGAACATCTAGATAGTTTCATTTCCAAGTTGGAAGAAATGGATGTGCATATGACAGTCGGAGAAGATTCTATCTATGTTGAAAAGCAGGAGGGACTCAAAGCAATTTCTATTCGCACAGCTCCTTATCCTGGTTTAGCGACAGATTTGCAACAACCATTGACCCCTCTTCTTTTGAGTGCCAATGGGCGTGGTACCATTCAAGATACCATTTATGAAAAGCGGGTCAATCATGTTCCAGAGTTGGCGCGGATGGGGGCGGACATTTCTGTCCTTGGCGGACAAATTGTTTATAGCGGCCCAAACCAACTGGGCGGAGCTGCAGTCAAGGCCACAGACTTGCGCGCTGGGGCGGCTCTTGTCATCGCAGGTCTCATGGCACAAGGAACAACGGAGATTACTAATATTGAATTTATCTTGCGCGGTTATGCCAATATCATTGAAAAATTAACTGCTCTTGGAGCGGATATTAAATTAGTAGAAGAATAGGGAAAGTGAGATGAAGCCCAAAAAATCAAAGACTTTTGGTTTGTTTTCTTATTTTAGGCTAACTTTTAAATGGTTTCCCACAGACTGTTTGAACTTCCGCATAAGCGGAGCTTTTCGTGGTAAAGCCAAGTATTTGGCATCAAAATCGCTGTCATTTGCCTAGCAAGAGATAAGTGGGTAGATAGCTTTGCTCTCAGGGTTTTCCACCTTTAATAGTCCAGTAGCCTATTAAAGCCAGCTATCAGTGGCTGATTAGAGGAAATGTTAATGTTGATAAAACAACAAGCTTTTCTCTCAACCACGGTGTCTTATAATAAAACTATCAAAAATCAGAAACTGGATACTTTTGTTTCAGTTTCTTTTTATGTTTTCTCCGATAAAACAAAAGACAAGAACTAGAATTCACAATTATTGACAGATGGTTGGGGAAGACTTAAAATACGACTAAGGAGGTCTTTGTGATGAAAATTTTCATTATAGATGCTAATGGCAGAGTAGCGCGTGCTTTGACCGATCAGCTATTGGCTCAAGGTCATACTGTCTATGCAGGTGTTTACGATGTTAAAAAACTGAAAGCCAAGGAGCAGCTCTTTCCGGTAGCTTTTGATTTACATTCTACCGTGGAAGAAATGGCTGAGAGTTTCAAGGGAATGGATGCTATCTATTTCTTGGCGGGATCTCGTGGAAAAGATTTACTACAGACAGATGCATTTGGTGCGGTCAAAACCATGCAGGCAGCTCAGCAAACGGGTGTTTTCCGCTATATCATGTTGAGTTCACTCTTTGCGACAGAGCCTCAAAAGTGGAATCAGCTGGGCTTGGATCAATTAACGAACTACAACATCGCTAAGTACTTTGCAGATAATTACCTAATGACTCAAACCAATTTAGACTATACAATTCTTCAGCCTGGCGGTCTGGATGAAGGATCCGCGACTGGTCGTGTGAATTTCGCACCTAAAAAAGTAGGACGCAATCCTATTGCTGATGTTGCCTTAGTCCTCGCTAAAATTTTACAGTATGATCATACTATCTCGAAGTTAATTCAGATGACGCAAGGACAAGAAGAGCTTGAAAAGTCTATCTAAAAACTATAAAAGGAGAAGTCTATGTCAGAAACTTTACGCCAACGTATTGGTGATTTAGCCTATGAAGTGACTCAAAATGCAGCTACTGAGCGTGCCTTCACTGGACAATATGATGATTTTTTTGAAAAAGGTATTTACGTAGATGTGATTAGTGGTGAACCTCTTTTTTCATCTCTGGATAAATATAATTCTGGTTGTGGTTGGCCTGCCTTCACCCAACCGCTTGATAATCGTCTGGTGACTAGTCATGAAGACAATTCTTTCCACATGCGCCGCATTGAGGTGAAAAGCCGACAAGCCGGATCGCACCTGGGCCATGTCTTTAACGATGGACCGATAGATAAAGGGGGCTTGCGCTATTGTATCAATTCGGCAGCTCTGCGCTTTATTCCCTATGAGAAAATGGAAGAAGAAGGCTATGGCGAATGGCAAAAACTTTTTGATGACAGGTAGTGAGAAAGGAAAATAATGAAGAATAATAATTTTGCTGAAATTGTATTTGGACGGCGCTCGATTCGCTTTTTCGATGGGACGGTAAAAATTTCTCGCCAAGAAATGCTAGAAATGATTGATAAGGCAGTTACAGCTCCTTCGTCAGTTAATATGCAGCCTTGGCGTTTCATTGTGGTTGATAGTGCAGAGGGCAAGGAAAAGTTGTCCCCTTTGGTTCGTAGCAACCAGCTGCAAAATAAAACATCAGCTGCCATGGTAGTGGTTTTTGGTGATTTGGCCTGTTATGAATATGGTGAAAAAATTTATAATAAGGCTGTCGCTCAAGGTAAGATGTCAGCAGATGTACGGGATAAACAGCTAGCAAGTATTCTACCTTTCTATCAAAATATGGGTAAGGAAGAGATGACCAGTATCGTTAAAATAGATGCTAGTCTGGCAGCCATGCAGTTTATGTTAGTGGCAAGATCCTACGGTTATGATACCAATGCTATTGGTGGTTTTAAGGCGGATCAATTGGCTGAGGTTTTTGAGCTTGATGAGCAGCGCTATGTGCCGGTCATGATTATAGCAGTTGGTAAAGCCAAAGAAGTGGGCTATGATTCGGTTCGTCTGGACGCTCATCAGATTACAGACTTTAAGTAATAATTATCAAAGAAGGAAACTGAAAAAGGAAGCTTAAAATGAAAATTTCAGTTCTAAACTTGGTGCCCTTACGTCAAGGACAGACCTATAGAGAAGCTATGACAGATATGGTGGATTTGGCTCAGAAGATAGAGCAACTGGGCTATGAGCGTCTTTGGATTGCGGAGCACCACAATATGAAAAGTATTGGTTCCAGTGCAACGGTTCTTTTGATGCAGCATGCTCTAGCTCACACCCAGAAAATTAGGGTGGGATCTGGTGGTATTATGCTCCCCAATCATAGTCCTTATATTGTGGCTGAACAATTCGGAACCCTAGAAACCCTTTATCCTGGTCGCGTAGACTTGGGATTAGGACGCGCTCCTGGGACAGATATGAAAACAGCGCAAGCTCTGCGGCGCACTGATAATTTAAATCCCCGATTTGCTGAAGATGTGACTGAGCTCGCTGGCTATTTTAGTGATACTAATACAGTACACGCTTACCCTGCAGCAGGTTTGCAAGTGCCTTTTTATATTCTTGGTTCCAGCACAGATAGTGCTTACTTGGCTGCTGAGATGGGTTTGCCTTATTCATTTGCTTCTCATTTCGCCCCAGCTATGATGGAAGAAGCCCTTGCCATTTATCGTCGTTACTTTAGGCCCTCTGCCGTACTTGCTCGGCCTTATGTGATTCTGGGAGCTAATGCGGTATTGGCTGATAGTGATGAAGAAGCCCAACGTCTGGCGACTACCCAACTCAAATCCTTTCTTGGTATTGTCACTGGTCACTCAAGTGGTCTTCAACCACCGCTTGACAGCGAGGATGATGTATGGCAGAATTATTTAGTGACTGTTAATGTACCTCATTTTGGTCCCCTTGCTTTTGAGCGTGAAGATATTATTCATCGTGAGAAGATGGTTGTTAAGCAAATGTCACAGGTTTCTTTAATCGGCAGTCCAGCTCTTGTCCAAAGACAATTGGCAGAACTGAGGGAAAGAGTAGAGTTTGACGAGCTCATTGTCAACAGTTATATCTATGACAAAAAAGCCCAACACCGTTCCTTTGAGCTTCTAAAAGGAGCAGCAGACCAATTTTAGAGAATATAGTAAGAGGAGAAAACTATGCCTATCAGACGTGCTAAGTTAGATGATATTCCCATACTAGAAAAACTATTAGAAGATATTTTGCTCGTGCATCACGAAGTGCGACCAGATTTATTTAAAGCTAGCGGTAAAAAATTTTCTCATGAGGAGTTGGAAGCCTTGATTCCTGATGATAGTAAACCAATTTTCGTTTATGAAAATGAAGCGGGCCAAGTTCTGGGGCATCTTTTCACGATTATCGAAAAACATGAGGGCCCAACGAAGCCGCCCCACAAGACTCTTTTTATCGATGACTTATGCGTTGCTAGTGAAGCTCGTGGTCAGAAAATTGGTCAGCAACTTTATGAATTTGCTCATCAATATGCCAAGGAGATTGGTTGCTATAATCTCACCCTTCATGTCTGGAATGCGAATGAAGCAGCTCTGCGTTTTTATAAAAATCAGGGCTTGCAGGAGCAGTATACTTCAATGGAGGAGATTTTGTAATAGATGAAAAAAGAAAACTTTGTAAATGACTTACAAAGTGCAGACCGAAGACAAACTTCTTTTTGGAGGTTTGTCTTTTTTGGTGTCTCTTATCTTTAAGATGAAAAATGGATAAGA